>DATFDI010000132.1:0-2228 GCA_035252175.1 Nitrososphaeraceae archaeon | reverse complement strand
GCAACAATAATTGCTCCATACATTAGCAGCCTATTGCTTGGAAGTTTTGTTCCTTCTGTATTTGACATTGCAAAAAACTGATGACCAATTTATCATTATAATGATTGTTTACCTATGAGACGTAACATAGTTACGTGTTGTATACTATATGGATATATGCATATATATAGAAATTTGGCCTTAAGCTTAATTGTCTGTTTATATACCAGAGAAGCTGATTAAAGATAAGCTCCAAAACATTTACTAAAAATGCAGCTTGGCTTGCATCATACCTAAACCAGTCTAAGGCGTATAGCACCATATTTCCTCAAAAATAGCAGAAATAAAAAGTGTTCAACGACTGCAAACTCTATAAGACATATCTACCAAAAGCAGATCCTGTATTGGTCGTGAATTTTTATCTCGAGAACAGGAAATTTGAAATAACTTCATTTATTTTTCATCATTATTGATACCATAATCCAGTTTCTCATCTATTTTCCTCTGTAATTCTTTATATCGCTGATACTTTTTAGTCCATTTTGATAGTACAAACCATTGTCTTATTCCGATTACAAGCCATATTATAGAAATTACAATTGGGATCAAACGTGTGAAGCCAAACAATGGTCTATGTTCACGCACAAAGCCATGGGATGGCAATTGTTGTTGCTGCAGTTCCTTCTCTTGAAAAGAGAACGGTGGTCCAAATAATGCATAGGTAATTGCAAATGATAGTGGTGGGATAATCATAATGGTAATTATCATTATGATAAACATCTTCTTGGTGTTATTTAGCTGCTGTATTATTCCGTCCATTATTTTAAATAGATTTTCTGTCGATTGATTATTGCTGTTATTGTCTTCCTGCTTATCATTACCATTTTTGCTTGATTCTGTCATCGATACCTAACTAACAATATCCTCAACTGCATTATAAAAAATGTAGTAGTAACATTGTTACTTGCCATTACTGCTTTGGGAGTATCCGGTATAATCATAATTTATCGAATTCATTTACGTGGAAATAATTTCTCATATGGTTCTAAAATCTCTCTGAGAATCTGTCTCCCTTTTTCTGAAGGCTTGTATTTGATTATTTTCTTGTCACCCCACGCTTCTTCAGTTTTGATTATTAATTCCTTTTGGAGCATGTCATCTACAATTTCTTTATGCTTTACATTATTTAATCCACAATAGCTCATAAGCTTACTTTGGTTGAGTTCTCCATTTTCGTAAAGTTTCAATAGAATATCCTTTCTTATGTAAATTCTGTCTCGATACTCATGTACCAAGTTTATTCATTCTGAGGTCCAGAAAATTATCTGAAATAACGGTATTGCTATAAGAGAAAGATGGTGAATTTCCATGATGGAATAAATAGCTACAGTAATCTTCTGGTATTTCGTTGGAATCATTTTTGAATATTTAAGCATGTTAGGGTATTTGAAAATTTAGTATAATAATATACCATGTATGTATGCATATGCTTCAATCACTTGCAATATGCTAAAATGCATGCTTTGTTTTTAACTATTACTTTCAGCTTACTTTTTAAATAAAGGAAACGCTGGAACGGCAAAAACGAAGCTAAACTCCAATGATAGCATTCGTAATCATAACACAATCGAAGACAAAAGGCAATGCTAGAGTTTGAGAGAAAGGTGGTCGTCGTGTAGCTGGAGTATCATAGCTTACTATAGCAATAGCCCTTGCTCATAACTCTACAGAACAGACTATTACCATATAGATGGTATCAGAACGAATGAAAGTCGTAATGGATGAGGGAAAAGAAGAAGAGTTTGGGTCTAGTGATGCTCTCGTTGTCCAATCCGGACATAATGCATGGGTTATAGGAAATGAATCTGTAGTTGCAGTTGATTTCACAGACTGGCATATTCTTAGCAGATTATGCCAACAGACAATAGTAGTTGTTATCTCTGGTGGCGTTAGACCATTCCTTATATTTTTGGTATATCTTATAAAAATTCAATTCTCAATCTTACATCTATTATGCCAGGTTAACCAAAGTCATGCTTATAAATTTGAATCAAATTCTACGGATATAGTATATGAGTAATAGTTCTTCAACATCATCACCGCAAACAACAATTGACGATGAGAAGCTTCAGCAGTTTATGGGAAAGGTATTGACTGATTTTGGAGGAGCAGCCAGTGCTGTTTTAGTATACATTGGAGATAAGCTTGGATTATACAAAGCAATGTTTGATTTTGGAAAACCAATTACA
>DATFDI010000131.1:0-16565 GCA_035252175.1 Nitrososphaeraceae archaeon | reverse complement strand
GCAACAATAATTGCTCCATACATTAGCAGCCTATTGCTTGGAAGTTTTGTTCCTTCTGTATTTGACATTGCAAAAAACTGATGACCAATTTATCATTATAATGATTGTTTACCTATGAGACGTAACATAGTTACGTGTTGTGCACTTCTTAGCCTTTCATGCGCATACAGAAAGTTTAAGCTTTAAACTTAGCTGTCCATCTGTTTCGCACATCTGAGAAGCTAATAGTAGACAAACATTGCAAGCCTTTTCCTCAAAAAAACTAAAAATTAAAACAGTCTCCAAAGGACTGCAAACCACCAAAAGTAAACCCTTTATTGGTTCATGAGAACAGGAATCTGAAATAACTTCATTTATTTTTCATCATTATTCCTATCATGCTATAGTTTTCTGTCCTTTAAATTATATAACGTGATAGCACATTAAAGGGTAAATAAAATCGATATTTCCATAAATTTATCCATAGGAGATGTATACCTTAAATACTATATAATAAATAATTCCCTGTCGAATTATTCTTCTAGAATAAACGGAGTGGATATTCATGCGCAAGGCTCTTCTGCTCGTTATTATAAAGTCAATCCAAATCAAAACCAAATCATTGAAAATGCTAACGAGAACGATGATAATAGCAAAATCACATTAATCATTTAGATATAGCCGATGGTTTAAAGAATATGCTAATTAGCAACAGATTCAGTTTACAGTCGCTTTTAGTAGCACAACCTAATGAACTGGCTGAAATATTTGGAATAGATGAATATGCAGCGAAGTTAATTACAGCCGCTGCGAATAATTTAACTATGAAAAAAGATATTACACGGACAGAAGAACCCGTTTTTGATTCAAGATGTATGTCTAATTTTTATAATCGAAAATTAACTGATTGGCATTACTATCTTGCAGTAATTATCAAATTAAGATTAATAGATATATCACTGCTGCATTACCACTTGCAAAGTCTATATCTAGTAGTAGTAGTAGCAGCAGAAAAAGAACACGTACAGAAGAAACAAAATTAAAGATTTCCAAAGCTAATAAAGGTAAACGTCTAGGATATGTGCCATGGAGTAAAGGTAGGAAATTGCATTATATTACGTGGAAAATGGAACATACGGAAGAAACAAGAAAGAAAATGAGTGAAGCAGCAAAACGACGCTGGTTGCAATATTAACAAGAGTTAATTTCAGTTTAGATTTAGAATTGTCATCTTGGTGTTTTCCTATCAAGTGGCCATTTAGCGACGTCTTCTGGAAAAGTGCTGATAACAGTTAGCTATTAAATACTAACTACATTGTGCATCCTGTGTCTTAGATATAGATATAAGCATACAGAAAAGTCAAATAAGGCTGGCAGCAACACTTATCTGAGCTTACTAGCAATCAAATTAAATTTAAGTTAGATAAATATATAAAATTTTATGCTATTTCAATCGTATATACTTATGGCTCGACGAGAACCAGAACAGGCATCAGAATGTATAAAATGTTCCGAAGGAAAGCATGAAATTTGTCTTCGACATAAAGGACATTTTTGCAAATGTCCCAATGAATATCATGACAGAGGAGGAGATTAACATTTCATAAGCATTATGGGTCTGCATATAACCAGTCATAGACTTTTATTTTTTGCCTCTAATTCTAAAGGGAAGTTTCGACAATCATCAGTACCAGTTCCAGAAATTTGCTTTTGAAAATCGAGAAAAATCGGAGACATTTTAAGATACTCAATATGCAAAGCATCCTTTCATAGTTCTGATATAGCGTAACAAATTGGCAGCCTGATGCAAAAAATACATAGTTTACAAAAGCCTGTGAAAATCTTAGTTTTAAACATTTACATGAAGCCATGAATCGTAAATCGTACAAAGTATTGCACTACGTTACTTTTCTCTACAAAAGAATTCATACGACCCCAAATAAACCCTCTATTAAGAACAATCTGCCTTGTAGGAGAACGAGCCCTGATTCTTAATGGGGAAGAACTTTCGCTAATGCCAATTGGAATAGCTTTTATCATTTCGATTATATTTGCAATTTACCTATGAGCCTAAATTCAAAAAAAGTAATCAATTGTATTAGAGAATCCGACGTATACGACTACTCCCCTTTATCGGAAGACAACAGAAGAAGAAGGACTGGCGGTGATTTGCAGATGGCTCTGCCTAGTTCTACTCGCTCGTACAGAGATAGGAATTACGTTATTAAAGACATAATCTCGAAACTAGTAAAACACGGTGAGCTTAACAAGAGCAATTTAATGAGCTATTGTGGATTGAACCTAAAAAAACATGAGTATATTATTGATTATTTAGAATCAGGTGGATTGATTGTCAAGAATGAAATAGTTCAAGGAAAAAGAACAGTCACTATATACAAGCCAACAGAGAAAGGATCGGAATTTTGTAGAAGCATATTGCAATCCTATGAAGAAATGTTTCCCAGAAAAAAAACCAATAGCTCTGTCAAAAATAAGATAAAATGAGGCCAGCAATAAGGAGTTAATACTCTCAAACCAACGAGCCAAAAAAGTAGTAGTTGTAGCTTGAACAATATGTAAAGGTAGAATTGTGTATCACACTTGAATATAGACCTCGATAAGTATATTATCTATCAAAGAGAAAAATTTACAAGTCCCACTCATGTTGACTAATCTTCCTCCCCATTAGTCTTCCAGAAGACTTATCATTATCTTGTGATATAGCTTGCACGATACGCTATATGACCAATCTGCACCGTGAAGTTAGTGACGACATTCTTATTAGTGAACTACAACAAGATAACATCGGCGGTCAAAGGTCCAAGATAGATGTCGTGGCCACTATTCTTCATATCTGTCTAGATGGAAGTTTAAAAAATCATATAATCGGAAAGGGTAATCTAAGTGATTCTATGACCAATCATTATCTTACTTTGCTGCTTTATCACAATTTATTGGAAACTTACAAAGACGAGGGCAATAATAATAGGACATATTATAGAACTACGCGAAAAGGAAAAGCAGTTATACTACATTATAACGAGATACAAAAGCTCTTCCTAAAAAAGGGCATACTAACGTCAAACAACTGCAGGACCGGTATTGGCGATAGATACTATCCAGAAAAACGCAAATATACCGATAATTCCACACTATACCAATACAAAATTCTCATCATAGATGATGAATCAGATATCACTTCAGCATTAAAGTGCGGTATGGAGCTACACGGGTTCAAAGTAGACGTATTTAACGAACCTCTCAAAGCTTTGTCAAACTATACCGTCGGTACTTACAATTTATTGATTCTTGACGTAAAAATGCCTAGGATGAATGGATTTGAGCTGTATAAAGTAATCAGAAAATTAGATAAGGGAATTAGAATTTGTTTTTGGACGGCATTTGAGGTTTGCTACGAAGAACTAAGAAGGATGTTTCCTGTAATGGATGAAAGATGCTTTATTCGAAAACCGATCGCTATGGACGAGCTAATAGATCGTATACGGAGTATAATATCAGCATCAACAGAGACAACAAACGTGACGAGTCCTAATGAGAATGTTGCTACGAATCAGCAAAAATGAGATTTTTGCAGTTTCCGCAGAAAAGTTATATTCTATTAACTATTATTGCTGTATGTGCGACGTTATTAGCCGTCCTCTCATATCAGTATTCTATTTCTTATTCTGATCAGACTCTTAAACTAGAATCAGAAGATATCAGATCAAATGCAAAAATACAAGCCGATTATATTTCGCTAATTTTGTCAAATGGCTTAAACTCTGTTAAATCGAATTTACAGGTTCTTTCTAATTCTCGTGGACTTCAAAATCATGATAATGCCAGTGGCATTTTACTAGATGCAGTACAAGAATCTACAAACGAGCTACCAGACTCTTACCTGTGGGTAGATGAAAATGGCAAACTGGTTTGGTTAAGTGGGAATGCTAGCAACCTCAACGAAGGCAAAAACCAAAATCCATATAGTCTTAATTTCAGCAATACACCTTATTTTACCGTACCCAAGAATACTCGTACCCCGTATTACGGTAATACTATAGTGGAGCAAAATAACAACGGAAAGCCTGTTAAAATGTATATCTCTTATCCAATTTTAGATAGGCATAATCTAAATGCTAACAATAGTCCTCTGGGATCATTCAAAGGCATAGTTGCTGCCATAATAACATTTGACCTTCAGTCGGGAATTCTAAAAAAACAATCATCTGCTGAAGTTCAAAAGAATCTAGTAATACTTGTTGATAATAATGGAACGATTATGTCATCTTACAATAATCAATTGACTAGTAAAAATATATTTCAATATGCGTCTCAAATCTCAGGCACACAATCGCATCCACTGAATGACTTTATCAGGCGCTCACTTGTAGGATTTGATGCTGACTCGATTGATGTTGAGATAGGCGCTAAGATGAATAGCCTAGTCTCGATGCCTATAATTAATAACGGAAAAAAACTCTGGACAATATACGTTATTTCTCCACATGATCTTACAAATACCGTTAACTCCCTGTTTAAACAACAAAATAACTTTAGTACATTGATGATAATAGCGATAGGATTAGTTGCCTTTGGAATCGCATGGATAATCATATCATGGAATAAAGGGCTAGAATCGGTTATAAACTCAAGAACTCTAGAGTTGAAGAAAGCAAACAATTATCTTATGTCAATTAATGAACAATTAAAGACTCATGATAAAATGCAAAATGAATTTATCAACATTGCAAGTCACGAAATGAAAACACCTACTCAGTCAATACTGTTACATTCAAGCCTTTTGTTTGCCCAACCTGAGGTGAGAGAAGAATCTATTGAGGCTATACGTAGAAGCGCTACCAGACTTCAAAGATTAACAAATGATATATTAGATGTAACAAGAATAGAGAGCCATACGCTAAAACTGAACAAGGAACGATTCAATTTAAAAGATATTGTTACAGGTCTTCTAGAAGAGTATGATGCCGAGGTTGATAGTGGAAGGATTCAACTGATCTACGATCCTAAAGATATTTTTGTTTCAGCAGATAAATCAAGAATAATCCAAGTTATTTCTAATTTGCTGAATAATGCAATCAAATTCACTCAAGAGGGATCTATTCATGTAACCACGGAGAAGAAAACGGATAATAATAGTAAGAATGGCGATTATAACTTTGTCGTCATAAGCGTCATAGACACTGGTACAGGTATAGATCCTAAAATACTACCAAAGGTATTTTCAAAATTTACTACAAAATCTGATATGGGAATTGGACTGGGTTTATACATATCAAAGAACATAGTTGAAGCTCATGGTGGCAAAATCTGGACGGAGAATAATATGGCCGGCAGAGGTGCTACTTTTTACTTTAGCCTACCATTGCGTAATTAGAAAGTTGTTCGTGTGATAGATTTCTGATGTCAAATTAGGGAAAACTGAATCTTTCAGCAAGACTTTAGATTGAATCTTGTTCCTAGAATAGAATTTAGAATCTATACTGATGTAATATTAGCTATATACATAGATACATACATACTTAGTGTCTAGGCAGTCTATAATGAACTTCCAAGCTAGAAAATTTCACATCATTTTCGAATCGTCGTCACACCGATGAAAATGATTGATATAACAGAACAAGACGCACTGTCCTGTGCTTATATCACTAAGCAAACACCTTAAGGGAGTAGGAGTATTGTGAAACACTATCAGGTGAACCATAAAATGAAGAATGATAAGAAAAGAATTTTGCTTGTAGACGACGAACTCGATATTACAATTACTTTTCGCATGGTCCTTGAAAGTAATGGGTTCCTTGTTGATGCGTTTAATGATCCTCAGGGAGCGTTATCAAATTTCAAAGCTGACTTATATGATCTACTGCTTATTGACATAAAGATGCCAAAGATGAATGGTTTTGAATTGTATCAAGAGATAGAGAAGATAGATGATAAAGTAAAGGTTTGCTTTATTACGGCATTTGAAGTTTATTACAAATCATTGAGGGAGTTATTTCCAGTCACGAAAGTAGACTGCTTTATTAAAAAACCAGTTACAACTGATGAGCTAGTCGAAAGAATAAGAACTGAGCTTAGTGCTTCTTAAGACTGTTTTGCTATGCAGTATTGCAATAGAACTCAACAAGCGAAAAAAACAGCCCTGATAAGAGACGGCATTGGGTCGAAGTATGTGTATAAAATGCTGCCCTATAATACCAAGTGAAAGTGTATATATGACAACACTGCCTGCCCACAATATCATCAATAGCCTTGTACCATCCCGTGCCCAGGGATGACACTGTTTTATTTTATTCCTTTACCAGTACAAACACGTATTTGAATACGATGGTTGAACCTTCGATAAAAAACATAAAAAGGAATCTGTAATAAACCAGATGGTTCTTTTATTTCCTTATAACAACATCCCGTATAATAGTACCATAGATTGGCGTATTACCAAAATGATTCATTGTCTTTGCTGGATCTATCCAAATACTTATTACATTGTCATTTAGAGTCTTAATACTTAGAGGCACATCATTAACAGGACCTTCTTTCATTGTTATTGAGGCAGTTCCATTATACAATATTATTCCATTATTTGGTATGGACATGTCAGTCAACGAAAAGTTAGATATCTGATGTCTGTGCAATGCGCTTCCATTTAACATCACCATACTGAATACTGCATTAAACGTTGCAATAGGAAGATTCTTTTTGCTTGCTGTATTGTTTGCATTTGATGACATTGCAGAGGTAATGTTTGTTAAACTACCTCTCCATGAACCAGAAAGAAGCCAGGTAGGTTTTCCATCCTTATCGTTTTGCAAGCTTGCTATGTTGCCTGAAGCATATACTCCTGGTAAGATTACATTGTTGTTCTGATTAGGGTTTGTCATTACGCCGTTACCACGAATGGTTGTAGTTGCAGATAATGGTGAAGCAAGCATAATTATCATACCTAATGTTAAGACCGCAGTCAGTCCTAAAGTCAAAGAAGTTTTAGAATTCATTGCCACTACCTTAAAAATGAGGTCACATATAAGCCCTTTGCATTAAAGCAGTTACGGCATCTTAGATCAGATCAAGATAAATCCAGGTAGCAAGTTGGTGGTCAAACGTACAACGGGTCAATGAAAGTATTTAACTTGATACATTTCAGTCAATTTTAAAATTTCTAATATTAAAGGCTACTATTTTCGTATTATTCGATTCTCTCGTTACCAATCTCACTGAACTACGATTTACAAAAAAATTCTGAATCTCGTTATATTAAAATTATGGAAGAACCTAATAATAATTTCTTCAGATATGCTTGTAACCAAAAAGACGCTCTCATAATATTCTCAAATACCAGATTTGAGAATTTCCATGATGGCTTATATTGTAACCTACAGCGTAGGATAATATTCAACTTTAATAATATCGAAGGTAATCAGGATAACAAGTTTATAATGCCTGATCCTAATGCCAGACGCCTGCTGTGGTACCTGTTCGCTGGTTCGAAAGGTGGTGGTAACAGAATAAGGATCATTGAATTACTACGGGGACGTCCATATAATATTAATCAACTTGCTGATGCATTAGGACTTGATTATAAGGCAATTCAGCATCATATTCTAACACTAGAAAAGAATAACCTGGTGAACAAAATGGGCGAAAAGTACGGTATTTTGTATTTCATTTCCAATTACCTTGAAGCCAACATAGACTCATTTGACGAGATAAGATCAAAGATAAAAAAATGAAGTCGAGCAGCGATACTGGATTTTGATAAGTCTTGCAAAATGATATGGAATAGATCTGGAAAAAAGTAAATAAGACAAGCCGGACTGATTTCATATTGCTATTTAATGGAAATTCTGATGAGTATAATTGCGGGTACAGGACTGACAAATATCGGGATTCTAACGGGTTTGCTTATTATTTATATAAGAATATATAAGAACAGTAAAGCAACATTCACTGTCGGGCTCGTCTTTTTTGTGGCTCTGCTTATGTTACACAATATAATTGCTGTATATGCCTATTTTGCAATGGATCAATTGTATGCAATAAGGTTGTTGCCATATCTTATGGCTATACATATAGCAGAATTGGCTGGATTATCAATACTCCTGAGAATCACGCTATTGTAAACAAGTAAAAAATTTAAACGCATATCCTTCCCTGGTCTACCAACTTCGTCTTATTATCAATCATCAGGGGAGCCAAGACCTTTTTTGGAATACTTCAAGTTTTTTCAATAACTTTCTAAAATTCCCAAGATTATTCGAGGTGTGTAATAGCATTATTAATCTTAATCGCTTTAGAAGAAACTAACCGGGGATCATCTGCAGTAAAGCAGTTACGAAAGATTTAAACCTCAAAAACTCATTCATGATTATGTTATTTGGATAAAGATAATGAAGACGATTTGAAAGAAGATCATAACGACCTCTCAGGGGGAACTAAAATGCAATATAATATCTTAAGCTTGATTGATAGTTTCATAGAACAAATATTTCGCTTAAAAAAAACCCTTACGTTGATTTCCCTTTCTGCTATAATCTTGGCATGTCTCGCTATGGCACTTTCAATATTTTTGTTAAGACATCCATCATTCTTTATAGTTCTTGAAATGGAAGATGAATTTGGTTTAGTTCTGAGTATATTGCTGGGTGCAATAATTATTATTTCTGCGATATGGATAATAGCAGGTATAAAACAATATCGCTCGATTGGTTCGTGGGGGAAGAGATACCGTGACTATGTGAAACACAAAGAGGCCTTAGACAAGAAATTTGCATCAGAATATGGTTTACATCAAGATCATAATAAATAAGTTACAGTGCATAGGGATTATTTGATTCAGGGAAGCATATTATAAGGTTGTTGTATTTTCCATAGTCGATTGGAGTGTATTCATGCTAAGAGATCTCCGATTTACGAGCTGATAACAACTTTGTTATTCTTGTAGATAAATACTGAGTTATACATATTATGGAACTTGTTCATAGTGGGAGTATAGATGTAATCCCCAAGACCGATGCCAGCACGTGCGAAGTAATTCCTACGAGGCCTTACTTGCAATATTTTCCAGTTAAGCCAGTTCCAAAATGCTTGTGGTCCTGCTACATTTAATTTCGTAAGCTCAATTCTGTGGTCTTTTAGATATTCAAGTCTCCTAACAATATTACCATTTTCATCAACGATTTTACCACCTAAGTAATTACGATACATGTATATCATTTCAAATGTTCCTGGCTCTGATAATCCTGCATTGGTCAGGTCCTTGTAGAGAGTGCCCTTCCCGTTACCAGAATACAAACTGGCCAAGCCCTGCCAATGTGTATTTGGCGTAGTACCTTCAACCATATCATTTAATTTCATTATCTGGAAGACGAACGCAGTATATACCCTTCACAGTCGATTTGTTTGAAAGCCTTACCATATTTGTATGATATAACTAGCATCACGTACTAATAATTCTTTTTATAAGCAAGTATTTTATATGATAAATAATCTAAAGCACGCCTGCAGAAGTAATATACACCCATTCGCTAGCATACCGCCTGCAATCTCATTTCACTTCACACAAGGCTCAGGGAATTAATGCAAGAGAGATTAGCCTTCTCCAAGATCTTTGCTCGAACATAATTGGATTATGTCCATTCATGTTGATTTTTTTTGATGCTCGTCTAGTCAGATAGAATGTAAATGCTGCCAATGTACGCCAGAACCTGTTACTTGGATCTGAACTAAACGAATTCAATGCGAGCTTTGCGGCATAATGAATTAGGGGATGATAATTCTCGAATATGTATGTGGTCAACGACCTATTTGAGCTAGATAGTACATAATGAGCTAGCTCATACAATTCATTTTCTGTGGCATAATTAGCTTTATGGATTTTGAGCTTGCCCTTTTGCATACTGTCCAACACTGAGTCCATATTGTTTTCTGATTCCACTGTATTTATACACCTGCCTAATGTAGTAGCCACATGTGAATCACTTCCAGCAACTTTATTCATCATCTTTTCTTCTGAAAACTTATTTGAAATAATATTTGAAAAAATGTCTATGTTGTTACTGTTAAATGACTCAATTAGATCACAAAGTACCGCTTTTTCACGTATACCGTTCGAGACAGCAAATGGATGGGCTGCACAGGAAAGTCCATTTTGTGCCTTGATCCTATCTAGTGTTTCTTCTAAACTTAGACGTGGTTTTATCTCTTCCGCTATACCATAGGCAATTACATGTCCTTTATTATCTATCGTAACTTCTTCAGCAGGATATATCTTGATAGAGCCATATTTGTTATGGTTCTGTTGATACTCGAGTATCTGACGATAACCGTCCAGTGTATTATGATTGGTTACAAAAAGAACATCAATTTCATTCATAAGTGCACCTTCTAACTGTTCCTCGAACGTTACTCCACAATCAAATGGAATTCTAGACGATTCGTTCTGGTAATTTGAATAAATATTGTGACAATGAAGTTCTGTTTTAAGGATTTGCGCCGTATAAAAGTCAATGAACCATTCTGTGATCTACTACATATATGTTTCTAAAAACGATTCGCTTCACATAAACTCGGTATTAGAGTAAAGTATAAAAATGCTAATTAATATCAGACGAAAATAATGAAATAGTAATACACATGTATCTCAGTCATACTCGGAACTGAGATAAATGCGTTAGAACGACATTAAGGTTAAAGTCGCTTAGAAAAGAGCAAATTTAGGGTTCGTTTATGACGTATAGAAAAATTGGGTCTAACAATTTTTACCAAACGAAATTTCTATGATAGAATTAATAATAAATAAAATAATTGCCTTACAAAAAACCCGGAATGTTTTTTATCACGGACGGGGAGCAGTTATGCAAAAGTACGTTGGATTGTGATCGTAACATTACTGATTATATCTATGCCAAGGAATCATATATTCAGGGGGTGCCAAGGATAAAGACATAAGTACTTCATCGGAAAATTTGGAAATACTAGTTAGAAGTGGATAAAAGATGAAATCAAAAGTGCTCTATTTGTTGTATCAACAAAGAATATAGTTAAAATGAATAAACTCAGAATTGGGTAGCGTTTGAAAGAGGAGTTGCTGCAACATCTTATCCAGCAATCCCTTTGTATTTAGGGAGCATAACAATGATTTTTCAGTCCATATTTGAATTATTATTTCGATAAGCCTATGTCTAACATAAACTTCATATCACAAAGAGATGTTTAGTCCACTATCGTCAATGCGATATTCGATAGGTTGAAAGAAAGTTGAGGAACAAATCCAGTTATGATAGATCGCAAACTTCTCAAATGTTCGAATTGTCTTTGAGTTTGCTTACTTCGGAAGAGAGGAAAAGCTAATCTGTCCATGTTGTTCGAATATCGTTGTAACATGATCACCATGTGGTAGCAGACTCGCTGAATCTATATACATTTAGTCCAATAAAACAGATTCACAGTAATAGATGAATAATAGATATTTTATTTCTACTCTAAACCCGAGGCAGTATTGATGTATTCATAAAAGCTAGAAGATTATAATAACGAGGGTGTTCTCAATTATTGGGGCTAAAATGAGATGATATGTATAACTTCAGCACCAATTGATTTTTGCAGAATATTGGAAGGTATAATAGATACATCATCTGGTGGTACTGCACTCTTTTTAGGAACAGTTAGGGATCATGATGATTCAAAGGCGGTATTAAAAATGCACTATGAAATATACAAAGAGATGGCAGAAAAAAATCTTGCAAAAATCGAATACGAAGTCAAAACGAGGTGGAAAATAAACAAATTTGTGGCTGTACATAGAACAGGTGAGTTGAGAGTTGGGGACGTTAGCGTTGCTGTAGCAGCATCAGCCAAACATAGAAAGGAGGCATTCGAGGCTTGTATATATGGAATTGATCAGATAAAAACTAAAGTACCAATCTGGAAAAAAGAGATATACAAGGATAGTTCACGCTGGCTTGATGGTATATCATTGAACAAAGAGTGATTTGCATGAAAGAAGGTATGTATGATATTAGCAACAAAGCAGAATCATTTCGAACAGCCATCGCACAAGCCATGGTAAAGATGAAATCTGATACCATTGCTCTAATCCACGACGGGAAGTCTCCAAAGGGCAATATATTTGAAGCGGTAAGATTTTCTGCAACTATGGCAGCAAAACGAACTTGGGAATTAATACCTTATTGTCATCCAATACCTATTGATAGTGTCAGAGTAGATGTTTCGCTAAGGCAACAATATATAGAATTGATCGTGGAAGTCAAAAATATATCCAAGACAGGTGTAGAAATGGAAGCATTAACTGCGGCATCCATAGGGGCACTCACTATCTATGATATGTTAAAACCCGTCGATGAAAAATTATCTATAGAATCTATCAAACTTCTAAACAAAAGTGGTGGCCTCAGCACATATTATGAATTGAACGAAGTACCGCTAAGGGCTGCAGTCCTAGTTACCAGTGATTCACGAGGCGAGAAAGAAGACAGTTCTGGTAAAATGGTTAAGGACAGGTTAACCAGTAATGGTTTTATTATAATAGAATATCAAGTTATACCAAACAAGTCCGAGCTAATAGAATGTGAGCTCAAAAGATTCTGTGATGAATTGAAGCTTGACATTGTTATAACCTGTGGCGGAACCGGAGTCGGCCCTAGCGATGTAACACCAGAAGCAACCAAGAACATTCTAGAAAAAGAATTATGCGGTATTTCTGAAACTCTGAGAATTTTTGGACAACGACGAACACCATTTTCTATGCTTTCCAGAGGACTGGCAGGAATCAGAGGAACTACTGTAATAATAAATCTTCCAGGCAGTGTCAGGGCTGTCTCAGAATCGTTAGACTCGCTATTTCCGGGAATAATGCACATATTCAAAATGATAAAGGGACGCAAACATTAATTTATGCCTGAAGGATCTTTTCTCGTTTACTCAGTTCATATAATTTGATATAGTCCAGTTTTAAAATTAATAAGTTTACTTTTCAATGCTTGGTTTAATCGGTACGCCAGATATGATATGAAACAACCTAACTCAGATCAACTCTCCGTTGATGTCAGAGAATCCCGGAAGAAGATTGATTGCAACGGTCTGACCTGCAATCATCTTCCTCACTTTTTCTGGAACCAGGATATAACCATTAGCCTTTGAAAGAAGTGATATACTTTCGGTTTCACCAGCTAGTGGTTCTGCTTTGAAAGTTCTTTTATAATAAGACACTTTTACGTACACTACTTTCAAGAAATCTGAGAATCTCTGTCTAGCTTGCCAATGTTTAGTTAATCTTGCATAAAAAACCATTTTTTTTCTTGGTCTACCAGAAAGTAGTCTAATCATTGGATATGCGAATACCAAAAATGTATTTAGCGCTGCTTGAATTGGTCCTGGCAAACAAACTATGGGTTTACGATTCAATACAGCCACACCAGCTACCCTGCCTCGATCTAACTTTATCCCATGTGCTAGCATTCCCGGTCTACCAATAGAGTTGATAGCATTTTGTACAAAATCATGCTTACCGATGGATGTACCGCCACTTGTCAGTATCAAATCACAGGTGCTCAAAGCACTACACACTTTCCGCTGAATTGTGTGAATGTCATCTGGTGTAATTCCGAAATCTATTGGTAGTCCGCCACCTTCTTGTATTACTCTGGCTACCATAGTACTATTTGTATTAAATTTCTTGCCAGGAGCAATGTGATCGAATTCATCGGCAAGCTCAGACCCCGTAGGTATTAGTCCGACTTTCGGTTTTCTAAATAATGCAACCTTTTTTATCCTTAAACTGGCCAGTAGAGCTATATCTTGAGCTCTTAATAAATGCCCTTTTGAAAAAATTGGCTGCTTGGCTTGAATGTCTGTTCCAATAGGGTATACAAATGCCCCTTTTGGAGACGGCGCATGAACTTTTATCTCATTACCGACTATAGTCGCCTGCTCAAATGGTATAATGGTATCTGCACCCTTCGGTAGGTATCCCCCAGTAGAGATCTCAAAAGCTTCACCACTTCTTAATATATTAGAAGGCCATGAAGCCATGAAAGACGCGTGATCATTCAAATGATTAAAGTCAGATTTTTCCGATGACTTAGTAAGTAACCACTGTCTAACCTTCAGAAAGACCGGTTTGGTAGATGATGCGTGCGAGATTTCTTTTGCACTAACAGCAAATCCATCCATATGAGATGTATCATAAGCTGGAACATTTGATTTAGATATTATGTTCTCCGCCAGTACTCTTCTGTAAGCGCATACGGTAGAAACAATTTCTGATTTAGGTATTAATCTGGTCTGCTGTAATATTTTTTCAAAAGCGCTGTTAACAGATGTATATCGATATGGTTTAAGCTTTGAATGCATTTCAGTTAGCCTACTGCTTATGTGTATCTGTATGCTGATCCTGGGATCGTAATAATAAGAGAATCCTAAAGGTTACAATATTGTCTATCAAACAGCTCGGCTGGTATAATAAAATTTTTTTATCATAGATCGCTTTTGAGACAGCGCTCTGCAGTGAATCATACAAACTTTTCTTACCCCCCACTTACCGGTGGCAGAATAGCTACCGCATCTGTGCTCCGTATGGGTGTTATGTCATCTACAATCTCACAATTAATCGCTACAACAAACTGAATTTGTGATGATAGATTTGGATACAAGTCGAGAATTTTTTCCCTGAGTCCACCTACTGTCGTCTGATTTTTCTTCAATTTTAATGTAATTTTGTCTCTACCCACTAGTTCTCTACACCAAGCAAATAATCTTACGTCAACTAATATTGGGTCACCACACTCTTGCGGATGCTGCTGTTTTTCCGTCCCCGGCATAGCTATTATTTTATCCGCCTATCCTGTTCATAAAATTTAGAGTCGGTCTCAACGCTTTGGTTCGTATGACGCTTATTATTCCCTCTGGTTTTTGTTGTATGCTCTCTAAGATATACCTTCGTATATAACTATCCGTTTTCCCATCACGTAGTAGATCTCTTAAATTGTAACCTGAACTCTCGAATAAACATGTAAGTAACAGCCCATCAGAGGTAAGTCTTATCCTGTCACAGTATTTGCAGAAAGGTTCAGTCATGGAAGGAATAAAACCTACTGTTCCTTTACCATCTGCAAAGGAATAAAGCCTAGCAGGTTCTGAAATATTGTTATCCAAAGGGACTAGATTTATTATATTACTACTTATCATATCAATCATCTCTTTCTTACTAACAACCATCTCTGGTCTCCAGATACCTGCACCGTCAAGAGGCATGAACTCTATAAACCTTACCGTGTGCCCTGTATCTCTAGCGAATTTAGCAAAATCTATAACTTCGTCATGATTCCAGCCTCGGATAACTACCATGTTGATTTTCAGTTTAAGGCATGCAAGATCGACTGCTTTGATTGAGGCTAAAACTCTCTCAAGCCCGTCTACGCCGCTTATGGATTTGAACCTATCATGTCTAAAAGTATCCAAGCTGATATTGACTCCAGCCAAACCTGCTCGCTTCAGATCAATTATATTTTCTTGCAACAATAACCCGTTTGTCGTCATATTGATGGATTTAACTCCATTAATTTTAGAGATAGATTCAATTAAATTTGTTATATCCGGTCTGACAGTAGGTTCGCCTCCGGTGATTCTAATCTTGTCTATGCCCAGACTAACAAAAATTGCGGCGAGCCTGGTTATCTCTTCATAGCTTAAAATGTTGTCCTTTTTAACCCATTTGAGGTTATCTGATGGCATGCAGTATATACAGCGCAGATTACATCTGTCGGTAACAGAGATCCTCAATTTCAGTGGGGCTCTCCCGAACGCATCACGTAGCTGTATATTATGAGAGCGCTGTACTTTCGCGTTTCTCCCGGTTTCTTTCTCTTTCTGTAAATTATTGGCTTGTTTCAATAGTATTTCTTCCCTTTATCAATTGTTAAACCTGTATGCTTGTCCTTATCGAGCATAAATAGAGCAACTTGAATTGACATTTCGTCTGTAGGTATTATGAATACTCCAGTAATTAAAGCTCCATCAAAAGCCATCATATATGGAAGATAACTTAAATGCAACCGCCATGGATAAGTGCTTTTCTCTCATTGCCTTTTATATTGGGAATTGTATTATCTATTGAATATATAGAAATCTTGATGCAATAAGTTAAGAAGGTTGCTTATACTTTAGATCTACCATTCAGTAACATATTTCGTCTTGTAATTCACATCTTATGTGGCCAAATGAAGTCATCTAAATTTTTGGGTTCTTATCTTACCCTGTTTCTGGTACTATTATTCTTGCACCATCACCAATGATATCTATAATAGTGCCGTGATCCTGTTGGATTCACTTATAATGAGCAATAATCGAGACTTTAATATTTGCTCTAGGATGTCTCATTTATTACAGATGTATCATTAGCAGAATACTTTTTGCAGAACCTATTGTCAAAGCTGCTATACCAATAAATATAGGGTCAGCCATGTGTCGCACCCATGTCACCAATTTTTAATTCAACGTTGCCATCGTATTTTGGTTTGATTGCTAGTTGTGCAGGAGTGTATATCAAATGT
>DATFDI010000130.1:0-43110 GCA_035252175.1 Nitrososphaeraceae archaeon | reverse complement strand
ACCAACAGGGATGTTATAGTATCCACCCTGACCATGTATGTATATGTATGACTTAACGGCAGACGATGGCTTGTTATCGCCTGGAAAGATATATGGTTCACTGCGTGTAAAAGCAGTTGCGAATGGAGGATGAATTTCAGTCTTGTATGGTTGATGTCCACAATCCCATACCCATCTGCCCATCATCCATACTCTATCGCCTTCCCAAGGCCAGAATTGCTTCGGAAATCTATCTGTAATTCCAGTGTTAGCAGTTCCTATTTCCCACTCCATCTCCATAATCCGCTGTCCAGTTGCTTCGTCTTTGGGCAGGGTAACACTTGCAAGGCCAGTGTACTTTGAATCTAGATAGACATGGAAATTATTGTCATGACTTTGATGGCTAAATGGCCATTCGTGATGATTTACAGTTGTTGGGCTGGATGTAATTACTCCTTCAGCAACTACAGGCCGATCAAGCAGATCAACACTTACCCATTCAGGGATGACTGGTACAATGCTACACCCTCCTACTATCCTCCTTGCTTCTGAATCTGGAATCGGTTGTGTAGACTGTGGGTTTGAAATGAATGCGGCTGGAGGAGAGACGTTAATTATCCCTTGTCCGAGTCTGGATGGCTGAGCAGTAGATGCAGGTGCTTTTGAAACCATTTGGCCCGGTTGTCCACTAGGAGGAGCGTGATTTTGATTTTTTTGAATTTGCTTGAATACGTCAGTAAGTGATGGTACATCCTCGTCTTCTTCTGTTGCAGGAGGTAGTCGTTGTTGTTGTTGTTGTTGTTGTTGTTGTAGTGGTCGGAGTTGTGCTAATGTTGGTTTTATTAAAAAAGAAGTTGGCCCTAAAATCAGGATTGCTAAAAACAGAAAAATAATCACTTGATGTTGAATATTATTCATGCTAACAATAACGCCGTTAAGTTCATTATAATTCTGATAACCTACATAAGATTTGTGACTACGATGTGGAATATTGTGGGACGATGTGGAACACATGAAGCTGTAACTGAAATGTAGACTATGGCATTAATATGATCAAGTTTTACTACCGCAAAATTCAATTATAAAGAAGATGTCTAACATGAATAAGAATTTAGGCAATCCTAATCATTGCTTGGTTACCCTATAATTGCCATACCTGATGTTAATGCAATAGCCACGTCTAAAGTTAAGTCTTATTAGAATTCATCGTCAGTGGGTCTCATATAATCTCTTGGTATGACGCACCAGAGCCAAGTTCTTAATTTTTTGCCGCGTAAAATTCTGTTACTGCACCCCGGAAATTTCAAATGAATCAACCATTTTTTGTGCATCATTTAAGTATTTATCTGATCTATCTCCGTATGCTATATAATCAATAAAGTAATAATCACCTTGTACCTTGGTTCCAATTTCTTTTGTTATAACCTTAGTAACACCATTAACAAGTTCTTTGTCTGTTGAATACGACATTACATAAGCCGGCTGTCCAGATAACAATCCACTTGTATTTGCTTTATCCATGATGAGGTTAGTTAAGATCTTATCTTTCATAACATCTTTGACATTTTGACTGAGGTACTCCTCCATATCCAAGTTCTTTGCAGCATGATCCACATAGATCCCAACAAATGCTGTATATCCGTTTGAGGTAGCAAGTTCTCCTGGAGGAACAAATGCAACTACTGCATCCATTCCTTTAAAATTGCTGCCTGGAATATGATTGCCCTCTATTAGATTCCAGTTTGGAGGATATGATATCCTAAAACCATAATTGGAATTATGGTATACCAAGAAGGAAGGAGAACTGCCGGTTGAATTTGTATCATTGGTTTTTGTAGCCTGAACACTTGATTTGTTTTCATTATCTGAAGGCTCAGTCGAATTGTCCTTTGTGGAGTTTTTATCTTCACCAGTGGTTGAATTTAATTTTGGTGAAGTGGTCGGGCTTGGTTTGAAAGCTAAAACTTGGCTGTAATCGCAATAATAGATACTTATTACCAAATTTGACAAAATTAATAGCGATAGTGACATCACTAAAAAAGTAAGGATTTTATTAATTGTTGGTATTCGTGTATTAAACGGCTCTCTCAGTCTACCTAAATATATATTTGGCAATAGCAACCACCACGATTTCTCAAATATGACATTCGAACCATAATAAAAGAGCAATATCCTAGTCTATCGTTTTTTGCCATTAACCAAATCCACTGCTCAAAGATTTGGTACCATTTAAAGATGCGGTAGTGTCAAATCCATATATGGAAAAGTAACAATTGTCTAGATCGTTTCTGGCTATTTGTCCATTTTTACTGCTAGCTTGCTCTTTTATACAAGCTATCAGACTAGTTATCCCTCCTTTGCCACTCGGGCTTGAATCAGAAGTGCTTGAAAAAGCATCATCTGAGTTTTTGGAATCAGATTTACCTTTTTTGCTGTTATTGTCATTGCCTGAATTATGATTACCTTTAGTATGTGTATCACTACCACCAGGATTGAAGTGGGCAGCACCGGCAGTCTGACCATAGACTTTTAATGAGAAATTTTGAAAAGGAAGTATCAAGATTGCTGCAAAAATTGCTAGACAAGTAAAATATACATGATTTTTGTACTTCATGTTATATCATCATTGCACCTGTATAGCAGGAAGATTTCTTCATGCTTATTACCATTCACTAGTAAGAATCAATCGTACCCGCTGATAAATACATTGACTACATTGTCCCACATTGTTCCACAATCTAGATACAGCGAGCATGGCTAAAATAATGGTGATCAAGAAATTATTATTTAATCGACAATTGTATGCTTTTCATAATTTTTTGTGTAAAGAGGCTTGACAGATGACATGTAGATCCTCCCAAATAGTGTATGACTAGTGTAGGTAAAGAGTGCTATCCGATCGAGTTTACCTACAAATGCCTTATCATCGGCCGCTTGGAGATTGAGTAAGAGCAGGAGCAGTTGAACCTGGAAAGCTACTGCCTTGACCGAATTCTGAGCCACTACCATTAAATCCGCTGCTTGGAGATTGAGTAAGAGCAGGAGCAGTTGAACCTGGAAAGCTACTGCCTTGACCGAATTCTGCAGATGGAGCCACGACGGGGGAAGAGCCAGGGAAATTTCCATTATAACCTCTTAGGAAAAATATATCAGTATTACCTGAGGTTGAGTTAGCTGTTGCAGTGTCATCATAAGTCCAGACAATGTATACATTGTTTCTGTATGCCATTATTTGAGGAGACGCGGATTCGCCACCAGCATTGCTAATACTTCTAATATCAGTAAATTGAATACCATTTAGTGGGCTTTTAGCGAAAACGACAATGTCATTGCCTGTGGCAACATCATGATCGATCCAAGTAAGGTAAACGTTATTTTCGGATGCAAATATCTGTGGGTCAGATGGTCGGCTAGGAGTAACAGTTACCTTTATTGCTTTTCCAAATGTAGCTCCATTATTTGGGCTTCTTGCAAAGAGTATATCGCTATTGCTATCAGAAGAGGATGTATCTTCCCACACCACATATACATTGTTTCTAAAGGCAGTTACCTTTGGATTTAATGATTCACCTGTACTGTTATTTATGCTAATTATATTTTCAAATGTAGATCCGTTGCTCGTACTTCTTGCGAAAAGTATCTGATTTTTTAACGCATTTGCCAAAGGATAATCTTCCCACACCACATATACATTGTTTCCAGATGCGAATATCTGTGGATTTGATGACTCGCCTAGGTTATTACTTAGGTTTGTTGCATTACTAAATGTAGCTCCATTATTTGGGCTTCTTGCAAATAATATACTACCGGTGCCAGTCGGCGACGAATTCTTCCACACCACATATACATTGTTTCCAGATGCGAATATCTGTGGATCGGAAGGTTCACTGCCAGCTTTGCCTAGGTTATTACTTAGGTTTGTTGCTTTTCCAAATGTAGCTCCATTATTTGGGCTTCTTGCAAAGAGTATATCCCCATTACCAGAAGTTGTATCTTCCCACACCACATATACATTGTTTCCAGATGCAAATATCTGTGGATTTGATGACTCGCCTAGGTTATTACTTAGGTTTGTTGCACTACTAAATGTAGCTCCATTATCAGCACTCTTTGCAAACAGTATATCACTAGTGCCATTAGAAGAGGATGTATCTTCCCACACCACATATACATTGTTTCTAAAGGCAGTTACCTTTGGATTTAATGATTCACCTGTACTGCTATTACTTAGGTTTGTTGCTTTTCCAAATGTAGCTCCATTATTTGGGCTTCTTGCAAATAGTACATCCCCATTACCAGAAGTTGTATCTTTCCACACCACATATACATTGTTTCCGCCTACAGCTATCTTTTGTTCATCGGAAATACCCGAATTATTGCTCAAATTTTTAGTAAAGATGACGGGTTTGGATGGAGATGGGATATTCGCGCCTAAGCCAGTTTGATTCAAGCTAGCCAGGTTATTATTAGAGTTCATTGTTCCACCACCACCACCAAATGATTCAGGATTTCCATTAGAACTCCCAATGTTGGAGTCATTTGAAGAAGGAAGAGTATTGGTACCATTAGGAAGAGTATTGGTACCATTAGGAAGAGTATTGGTACCATTAGGATTGCCGGAAGTTGGTGTTGTAGGAGGAAGAGTATTGGTACCATTAGGAAGAGTATTGGTACCATTAGGAAGAGTATTAGTACCATTATTTGCAAATGGAGAAATAGGGCCAAAGATGGATAGTGGTCGTCCTTCGTTGATTTGCGGGGCTGTTGGAGGTTGAGTAGAATCCTGTGCATAAACCAAATACATGGAGTTGATTGGGCCAAATAACAGTAGGAAATAAGTCATGATTAATGCGGCAGATATATAGATAATTTTGATCTCTGTTATTCTACTAAAATGCACGTCGGATTTGACAACAAAACAGTGTCTATTAAGCATATTCCCGCTTTAACAGAGATATATCATCTGACACAAACTACCCTTCATCGCAAGTATTAAACTTGAGAGTATTTTGCTTGAGCATATCATGATTAAACGAACCTAGTTACTCTGAAACACGTCTGACTTGATCGACCGGCCAATATTGTAGATATATGCTTACAGCAATATACTTTGCATTCTGATCTATTTTTCGAGTATTAGTCGTTAGCTGATGGCTCTATTGATTTTGTTTTATTATTAAACGGTAGCGATTGAAGATTTTCGTTTCCATTTGGAGATGAGTTATTCTCAGGTGGTGGAGAGGATAACTTATCTTTTGCTTGTTCCGACTGCGTTGTTATATGAGTGTGTATTATTCCTGTTTGTGGAGTTACTTGAATAACATGTATATCTACTGTAGCAACATTGCTAACTGCTCCCTCATCATCTGTTACTTTAAACTGGAAGCTATCTGTTCCATTGTAGTCATTATTTGGGGTATATGTAATTTTACCTGTTTCTTGGTCAATAGGACTTAATGTACCAGAAGTAGGTAACCTCGTTACGGATGCTCTTAAATTATCTGAGTTGGCATCACTAGCAGAAAGTATGATAGTTTTTGGCGTATTTATATTAGTTGTAATATTTTGATCTATAGCTACCGGAGATGAGTTATTTACAGGAGGTGAAGTTTTTGATGGTGGTAATTGTAATGGTGATACAAGTGCAGAATAAAATACTTGGATGCGATCGTTCAAATTATCTGCTACAAAGACGTATCCTGAATCTGTAGCGATACTTGTTGGATGACTGAATTGGCCGTCGCCTAATTTAAGTTTGCCCAGGTTACCATCAAGGTCTGAACACGTACGTGATATTAACGCATGATCTGAATTCATTTGACAATAAGAACCCCATGCTCTGATGAAAGTACCATTATCAGAAAATACTTGTATGCGGTTATTACCTGAATCTGCGACGTATATTATGTTGTTACCATTGATATCTGCAATAGTGTCTATTCCAATACCTTCTGGATGTCTAAATTCGCCATGTCCTGCACCAGTAGAACCCCATGCTCTGATGAAAGTACCATTATCAGAAAATACTTGTATGCGGTTATTACCTGAATCTGCGACGTATACATTGCCTTTGGAATCTATAGCTATACCTTGAGGATAGTTGAATTGGCCGTCGCCTAGGGACAATGGACCGGATGGTCCATCTGGATCTGTACATTTCTTACCAGTATTGAGATCACAATAAGAACCCCATGCTCTGATGAAAGTACCATTATCAGAAAATACTTGTATGCGGTTATTACTAACATCAGTTACATACACATCTCCTAAATTTGCTGCAACACCCCAAATGCTGGAGAATTGGCCGTCGCCTAGGGACAATGGACCGGATGGTCCATCTGGATCTGTACAACCATAGGTGACATTTAGTAAACACGAAGAGCCCCATTTCTTAATAAATGAAGAATTGCTTTGAGTAACGATTCTATTCATGGTTTCATTATTACTACTAGTTTTTGCTGCGCTCAAATTGTTGGTTGCAATTAAACTGCCAATAATAAAAATCCCGAGAAAAATCAAGCTTAATAGCGGAACAGACTGTTTTATTTTAAATATCAATAGCGAATCATTTCTCCTCCGTCATTACATCTACACCGAATATATATAACTCGATTGTATGCCATATTTAAAAATGCATTAACAGAAAATGAATTTTTATATGTATTCAAATGGTATCTAAGCCAACGAGAGTTTCCTTGGCTTGTTGCTGCGATTTTTCAGTAATTAATGACACAATACTTTATAAGTTCAAAATATATACGCATCTATAACCTGCATTATGTCAGCACTTGGACTCGGACTAGGCATTTCAAATATAATTGCAATATTTCTGATATCAACTATTCTGATATTTGAAATAGTCCCAATGTCTACTCCGTATTCCATCCTGGCAGTAAAAATTAATAGAATGCAAAGACATAATGACAAGATTTTACTATCTAATCAGAGACCTGAAGAGGACCACATAATAGCAACTAACCTTGTATCTTTTTCAAGCGATCCCGCCACATATATCGGGAATAAAAAAAGGAATAAGTTAACTCATTCAACATTCAGAGTAAGAGAGGATGTAATAGAAGCCCTGTACAAACAGGCACAAAGGAAGGGAGTTTCACTTAGCAGCCTTGTTAATAAAACTTTAGAAAATTATGTTACTTCAGAAATGTACTTTGAAGAACTTGGTTTTATATTAGTTAGTAAAGATTTCCTAAGAAAAACATTTTATGAATTAAAAGAAAACAATCTTGAAAAGCTTGGCAGAGATCTAGGAATGACAGTTGCCCAGGAATATGTCTCTTATTTTTTCCCAGAAGTAAATAGTGATACTTTAGTTAATTTTCTGGATCTATGGTTTAAGAGGTTTCAGTCATATCAACATAGATTTGATAGTAATAAAAAGCACCATTACTTTGTAGTTAATCATGATATAAACTTGAACTTCTCAATTGCTTTAAAGGCAATGTTAGAAGGCCTAATGGAACCGATACTCAAAAGAACTCTCAATTTTAGAGACCTTACACCATGTAGTATCACTTTTTCATTTGAAGACAATATCAGTTAATATGAACTAGCCTTCCAGATGATTAGTTAATTTTTTTATCTTCTTAATAAAAGAGAGCAAAAATTAATTGTGTATATATTTCTATAGCGATCAGTTACTGCGATTGTATTTCTGCATAAATTCGTTTTATCAATGCGTCTATCTCAATTGGTTTAGTAATAAAACACCCTACATTTAGGGTTGGAAATTGTTCTTTTAGTGATTCATAATAGATTTCATATGCTGTAATAAAACATGCCTTAATGGCTTTTCCTTTCTTCCGCTCCTTTTTTTCCATTTGTCTATATAACTCAAAACCATTCATTTTAGGCATCTTTACATCAAGAAGTATTAAGTCATAAAAATCAGTCTTAAACGAAGATAAAGCTAGTACTGGATCATTGAATGTATCAACTATCTTGAATCCATTATTTTCTAATCCTTTCTTTAAAGCCAGAGTTATATCAGGTTCATCATCTACGACTAGGATGGCATATTGCGAAGGAGATCTCTTATCTATTGTTGTATGACTAGACAATATTTTGGTAAGATTGCTTTTGTTTTTTTGTTTTTCTACATGTACTTGTTCTTGCGTCTGCCGGTTCGTCCTCAATCTTTTTTGTGCTACATCATCTTCACTTCTATGCAATACCTCTGTCATCACACTAGAAATAATTAATGTTATCTTTGTTTTTTACTACAATAATAAGTTGATCTTTGTATAATATTGTGCTTGCAATAGCCACAACGTGGGACAACGTAGTCAAAAAACTATTTATCAACTTCCTTGATTTCAAGGATGCAGATGCGAATTAAACCTTGTTTTGGATTAGAAGCTCGTGTGGAATTATCTGGTAATTTAACCCTTTATAAGATTATTGGATTAGCAGTGCTATCTACAGTGGTTATAACAGCCCTCAATGCAACCACGATTGCAGAGGCTCAATTAGAGAGCCTTGCTATGCCTACTGCTATAACAGCAACAGCAATATCAGATCCAACCTCATCTGCATCGTCCGCCTCAGGAAAACAATTCAGTACAGTATTAACGGGCGACAACGAAGTACCTCCTATAGATACTGAAGCCACAGGAAGAATTAGGCTAAATGCAAATTCTCAACAAAGTGAACTTGTATATCAGTTATCTATTTCCAATTTAAACGGCATGGTTACTGGAGCCCATATTCATAGAGGCAATATCAGCACAAATGGTCCTATTGTAGCAAATCTGAATATTGGCGGTCCTATTGTAGGTGCCTCAGCATCTGCGTCAGCTGGTAGTGGAGCAAGTTCTATGACTTCTACTTCTACTGGTGGTACTATAACTTCTGCTGATCTTAAAGGTCCCTTGTCAGGAAAGCAAATCTCTGATCTAATCAAGCTTATAGAAGATGGTAATGCCTATGTCAATGTTTATACAGACCAAAATCCAACTGGAGAATTCCGTGGTCAATTAAAACAATCATCTTCATCTTCAGACATAGGTAACGAAGGGATCGATACTTCGATAGGGGCATCGGCCTCCGCGTCCGCATTACCTTCAGCATCAGCATCAGCTATAGTACCATGATAATCTCTAAAATAGAACGTATCAATTCTAGATTGAACGCTGCCACTAGATCCTAATGATATTATACAATTCTCTATTATCAGTCTTTAAGGTCCTAGGCTCTTTTAAGGGATTGTCTAAGCTAATAGGTAAATAACCTGTATTGATAGCCCTATTGAGACTATCGTTTATCTTTGTTTCAGGGTCAAAATCCAATGCCTTTAATTCATTGCATCTCTCTAACCATTGATATATCTTATTATATGACTCTTCAAATAACAAGTGTTTTACATTGATAAAATATGGTGCAAAGATTCTCCAAATACAATATTTTCTGTGTTCTTGCAAAGGTGTTTGTAAGAGTTGTTCAATCCAATCAATAGAGTTCCTCTTTTGTAGTCTAGAATTTTTTTGTTTTATATCCACATAAGGTGTATTTTCTGAGACTGTATTGGCAATACTCTTGTCATACTTGACTACTTTTGAACCTTGATCTATCAGATGTGCCAAGAACTTATCATAAAGTAATTGCGATGGTATCTTTGAAGTACCGTTCCATTTCTGCACAATTTTAACCTGGGATATATTCTTTGAATTATATGATCCAGGAATTCTTAGTAAGCAGTTCTTAAGCGATACAGTGTGATAGTGCTCTGAATCTGCATTACCATTAGATATATACCACTCTGCAAACCTTAAAAATAACTTGGAAGGTTCTTTGTATTTTTGGAATTCAGACATTTGTTCTAAAGTAGTATTTTGAGATTCTGTAGGTATATACAAATGGCACCCATTACCCGACCAAATTACAGTTGCAAGTTCAGATTCATTTGATAGATCAAACGTATCTTGTATTTTTCTTAAGGTCTCTCCCTTTGCCAAATTCAATGCCTTCATACAGTATTTGAAATTAGATAAATCCAAGTCAATCATAAGCAAGTCAATTGTTTGCTGTTCTGCAATAGTATTATACGCACTAATTCGACAATCAAGATAGTTTGAATCCTTGTAATATAATAGTGCTTCTTGCTTTGAATATACTGTAACTTGTTTGCCTTCAGTAAATTTAGTAGATATGGTTCTAGGCCATCGTGTGGGATTTTTCAAATGAGTCAGAATAAAGTCTAGACCTTCAGTAACTTGCTTTTCTGTATCAGAATCATTACGGAATTTTGCTGCAATATTATTAATGCTGTTCTGACGAATATTCTGACAAGTAATCTTAATAGTCTATCACCTTTATAGTATAAATGCTCTAGCAAGCAGAGCAAAAAATAGATGGGAGAAGACTGGTTTCAGGCTAGTCAATCCGCACGATCGACTTCCCAGTCAGTGCTATAACCTGTGCCAGTCTTCCGAATTTCTAGCAAGTACCTGCGCTTCTCAAAAATCCACCTAGCCAACTTTGTTACTAGACGTGTGCTGCTTGTGCTCAATAGTTTTTCTTCTTTTGGATCAACTGAAGGTTCTACTACAGCATATACCATCTTGGTATAGGGTTTACCGTCAGCTCCACCATCAATATCAGTTGACTCAATTTTTTCTGCATTGAAAAGGAATGTCCTTGACTTGTCTCCAAAGTTGGTCGATGTTATATACTTATTTTTCTTGGCTATGAATTCCTGATTTTTTTTCCAGTTTTCATATGCCTTTCCCGTTAGATTGTATGGATTTTCTTCGCGGACATTTTCCTTGCTGTTGTTGTTGTTATTGTTGGCCGTGCTGTTGGAAATATCTTTATCTCCAACATCATTGCCATTTGTTTTCCCATTCTTGTTGTTTGACATCTTGGTTCTTACCCTCTCTTTTTGTTCAATGCATTGAGATTGGCTATCTATTGCGATACCCGGTCACACCACTAGGAGGTTATGCATTGCCATGACCGTCTTCATCTCTTGTAATTTTTTCTGACTTGTTATTCTTCTTATTGGGATTCTTAACACCAAATTCCTTTGAGAGGTCTTCAACAGAATATCCTGCAATCTCCAGTATTTCTCTGACTGTATTCCATATCGTCTGTTTGTACTTTGCAGTATCAATGTCTGCAGGGTCTATTGACCAGCTCTTGCCAGTCTTTTTAACATCTGAATCGAAATACTGTATCAAGTCACCTTTTCTAGCACCTGATGCCTTGCCAATCTTGGCCGCTTGACAACTCTGGGATTTGTAATCTTCAGGATTTTCACCAAGTATCTTAGATATCTTCAATAAATCCGGATTTACTTTGCAAGGTACTTGTTCTAAATCATACATAGCACGCCTTAGGTTTGGGATAGGATCGATACCATGTTTGATAACATCACCTACTAACTGTTTGAAGACATTATTGACATATTCTGGTCTATCGTTTTTGTTGCCTTCAAAACCCACAATATCAAGCACTTCTTTGCCTTTGTCATCTACTCCATAACCCAGATAGTGTTTTTTTCCGCTGCTTAGAATAAAGTTAGAATATGCATTCTTAATGTCAAGTTCAATATCTAAGTCCTTATTACACGAATCCTGGAATCTTGAAAGAGATTCTTTTGGCGCATTGTGTAAGAATAATGAATCGGTATCCCCATAGATAATCTCAAAGCCTAAGTTCCTTGCAGTATCTTGCATTCTAGAAAGAGTCTGTCTTCCGTATGCAGTAATTAATTCGGCTACTCTTGGGTCATAATAGGCATAACCAGCAAAACCAAAGCATCCATACGCTCCATTGATAAGAATTTTCAGTGCAAGCTGCGTTGAGTTATTACCCAGTTTCTTTTGTTTCAATCGTTCTTCTTTGAATACCTTGAGCTTCTTTGGAAAAGGGCCTTCCTTTTGTTTACAAATCCAACAGTCATTATCTTGCACGATAAACTTGCAATCCTTGAGAAATTTACTATCTAATGTTATCCTAGCATTAGGATTGTCTTTGCAGCAAGTGCAGTTCACTGTGTCAAAAGATATGTTATAGTTTATAGCAACACTAGGATACAGGCTTACTGCATCGGCTACCATTACATTATGGTAAAGACCTTGTTTTGGTGTAAGAACTTGTGCACCTTCATAATATGTATCACTAAATGATGTTGCAGTACGTGGTTGGCATTCTCTGTCCTTTATCATGTTATCAAATATAGCAGACCACCACTTTGACAGATTGGTTTTGCATACTAGATCAAATTCAAGGCCGGTTATCTCAGATATTGCATATATGGCATCTAAAACTTCAAAATCATTATGTTTTGATAGATCCATTACCAATTCGGAATCTCTAAGCGAATATTCTATCTGCTCTTCAATTGGTAGACTTTTGAAATCTTTACCAGAGAAGTCTTTGTACTTGCCATATCCTAGTAAAGCCTTTGAAACATCGTTGAGTTTATGAGTTCTATAAGCTTTCTTGTAAATAGTATCCTGGACCATCACTTTGTCGTACACATTGCAAAGGTCAATGTGTTTTGGATATCCTATATATGGTATACCATTTGGACTCAAGGAGACTATAGACGCAACGTCATTGACAATGCATCTTTCATGTAATACTGCCAAGTCGGAGTTTTTGGAACTTTCTATGTTGTTTGCATGTCCTGTAGAATTCCATCCAAATGACCAGTCATATTCCATGATCTTTGAATTGATACACTTTAAGAGCTCCTTTTCTGAGCAATTTTCAAAGTCTGATCTGAGTAATACTTTGCTATTGCCAGTGCTATCTACAAAAGAGGCTGCTTCTATCACATGTGTATTTATGTCCCATTCAAAGTCAAATGCCAAATACTTGTTTAGAACTTTCTTTACCTTTGGGATTTGCAAAGATGAAGAAAGTGAACAAATATCGCCTGTATCGCCTGATCGCCTGAAACAATCATTCTGAGCACGATTTTCAGTCTTTTGTTCAGGCGATATGCAAGGTGATATACTATTTAGCTCAAAAGATATATCGCCTGATATATCGCCTGGATTATCGCTAACGATTTGAGCACAACTTTCATGGTTCAGGCGATAAGGTTGTTCAGGCGATATATGTTCAACCTTCGGATAACTCTGGTTCCTGATGACGTGCTGTTGGTATAGTATATTATTGCTAGCGGCAACAATTATTGCATTATTATTATCTATAGGTCTCCTAATGGTCCACTGCCTATCACTCTTATCTAAGGAATCCTTCTCAATCAAAATTCCAATGCTACGAAGGTCAGCTTTGATAAGATTAATTCGTCGACTGAGGCTATTGGGTGCTTGGGGCCATATCTTACCATTGCTTGTCTTAATCTTCAAGTTATCTTGAGCAATCTTGGTCAGTAAATCAAGCAACTCAGTTATGGTTCCGTTCCATAACGGAGGCACTCTACTATCTATGAATATTTCAATAGCCTTTCCAACAGCATCATTTTCAACTAAATCTCTAGTCTGAAGATCAATATTCCTAAAGTAGGCTTCGATAAATTTGCGAGGTTCATTACCCATACATCGGGATATGATTTCTCCAATCTCCGCAAAGTCTGCCAACCTCGGGTATTCGTTTAGCTTAAGCCCATCTGGGTTTTGCTTTTGAAATGTTAACACCTTTACCAAAATATCAAATATGTAACCGAGAAGGTGAGGCCTTATCTCAAAGAAATTGTCCCAGATTTCTTTGAGTAAACGTTTCCTGTGCTTCGGAATTGGTATGTGTTCTATGATAAGTCCCCTGTCGACTAGGTCTGATTTTGTAGCACCCAGGTTTATCCCGTTAATTCCAATACAACGTTTGAAATTATATATAACATCTTCATCATTTGTAAATAATTCTCTTTTAGAAAATCCACTTCCAGTTACCGCCCTGCAAAGAATATCAGATATAGTTTCAGAGATTTTAGATACATTATCAAAGTAACATATGTAATTATGTGCTAATTTCTGAACCATACTTTCAACATTTCTTGAAAATGCTAATGTCTGAATAGCACTGGGATCAACTAGCATTTTTATTAATTCCATAAGTGTAGACTTCGCAGTTCCCTTCTCACCGTACAGCATAAGTGCTGGATGCTGAATGCCTGGATAGAATAGTGCTATAATATAGACCTTGAAAAGTAATTTGTTATCTTCATCGTCCTTGATATTAAGCAGGCCCATGAACAAATCAAATATTTTCGATGGGTATTCCTTTGAAGGGCAAACTTGTGGTATCTGGTTAGAGTACCTTGTAAATACCACTGGAGAATATTCTACATCCCAGCCTGTTACCGCAATTCTAACAACCTGCCATTCGGGATTTGTTAGATCGTATAAAATTGAATTACCATCATCATATTTTGCTACACGCAAATGTAGTTCTCGTGGAGGATTTCCACTAAATGAGGCCTTTGCCGCCAGCACCCTTAGGACATTATTTAGATTCTCAGAGGTTAGGATATCAGCTGTATCTTCTTCTCCCCCTCTTTCCTCTTCCCTTTCAGATTCACTCTCTACATCTTCAACTGGATGTATTTTTTTGAATTGGTCATCTTTATTATGAACTTGCTTGCCTATTTCTGCAGAGAAATCGTAAAAGGTCTTGCAAAGCCAGTTTTTGAACCTTGAGCTTTTGATCTGGAGCACTTCCAAATGCTTGTCGATCTTGACCGCAGCGTGAGGCTGTCCCAGATTATCAATAAAGAAATCTTGGCAGTATTTCTTGGCTAATCTCATAGCGACTACCGCAGCAGGATTACGCGACAATGTAGTAATGTGAGCATGTTGTTGATCACCTTTACCGTCTGGTGCGTTAGCAGCTGCCTTGCTGTAAAGGAGATACTGTAAGTAGTTATTAGTGGAATCAAGTAATACTAAAGATACCTTGCTAATAGTGCTCTTTGAAAGACCAGGATAGCGTTTAGCTTCCTTTTCAAAATTGTCTCTTGTATTTGTTATCTTCTTTGGGTCTATATCAAAAACTACTGTCTGGCCACCTTTGAATCCGATATCAATTACATTTGATTGTTTGACAAATTTGACAACTCCAAGTGCTCTTAACTTATCATTAGGTTCTATGAATGTAAACGCGTCATCAGCCATTTTTCATAGATCACCCAGATGATTGACAAGCCAAAGTCTACTTTTAGCATCGGACACTAGTGTATAGTTATGACAAGATTGTTGGAGGTAAATATCTTGTAACGTGTTTTCGTGATCTTCTTTATAAGATGAAGGTAAAGGGAGATTTCCAGGATACAAGGCTTTAACTCCATATCTCTTGCCTCTTAGAATCAGAGATATTCTATTTTCAAACCTGATGCCGTGTTTAAGGTACCTAAACCTATAATGCACCAATTCATGTACAATAGTGTGCCTAAGATCCGGATAGGTGGTATGTTTTTTTACATTAATTAGAATCGTTCTAGCTTTACGAAAACATATACCAAGACACTTGTGAGTAACAGTTCTTCTCCCTGCTGTCAACTCTTTTGGCATTGCAAGCACCTCTTTTCTAGAAAAAACTACTAATGGAATTTCTTGAGGTGCTATCCCAATTTGCTGTCCATACTCTCTTACTTTATTCTCTACCCATGACCTTACGTAATCGGTGGGTTTTAACCTACACTTGTTATATTCAAAAGTTTTATCAAGGGGAGGTGAGTTAGTATTATTGTTGGACATTGTTAGTTCCCTTCATATATATGGCATTGACACGTGTCCATGGCAAGCCTGAGTTTTGGTTAGTCAAGCTCTCAACTCGCAAACCACTAACTGCAGGCTGCTGTATTTTTATCATTACACCTAATAGCTCGGATACGTTCTTTTGTTTGCATGTTGGAATGATATCACTGTTAAGTAACGCTAGTCGTTTAGTTGATCGTTCATTATTTTTACTAAAATCCTCGGCGCTCAAAGTTTTCACCTTTTTTGACCCTATGCTTTTTCAACGATGATTTTGTCCTTTAGTTGGTAGACTTTTACAAAACCATCTTTCTTTAATCCAATTCCAGTAGCATAAGACTTTGGTAGCACGATACATAACGATACACCACCCTGTATAGGCTGTATTTTCCTGTACTGATATGGAGACTCATTATCCCATCCTCCAATTTTGGGATTTTCTACATTTTCTGAACTTATACTGTTCATGTAAATATACTTGTTTCCAATATCATTATTAAGTTCGCAAATACCAGGTATACATAGTAAGTGAAAAAGACTGGAATTTACGCATAGTATCCAACAAAACAAGGGTAAGTCTCAGAAGCAGGAATTTTATCTCAACGAGATCTTTGCAACTGATTCAGAAGGTAAGTATACTGAGAGAGCATTGCTTTATCAAAACATCCTCGAATTTATCAAATTGACAGAAGTTGTAAAGGTAGTTGATGAAAAATGGATCAACGGACAGAAAATGGAAAGGAAGATGTTAGAAATTAGGTTAGACCCACCTTCTTTTCGGATCAGAGAATTAGAACATTGGTTAATGAAAAAAAATCAACAATTCTTGAATTTTTATTCAGGTCCCAAAAGACATACAACTATGAATACTAGAATTGCCAACAATGATCAACTCATCAAAAGCTGCATACATGACCTTGAAAGCTCACAACTGCTTGCCAAAATTGAGATGACGGAATCATTAAAAAATAAAATACCTACTCCTCTATATTCACTGACTACTCATGGAATTATCGTTTTATATCTAATCAAATATAGAGACGCTGAGCCAAGCGATAAACTAACAATATCGCAGAAAATAATTGGTTTGGTTAATACACATTTGTCTACTTACAACTCATATATTTGTGACTTTTTGTTGATGGTGTATGACAAGGTGATGCAGAAACGACTTAGCGTCAGTATCATAGATCTTTTATCGCAAACTTTGAGAAGCAATCATAAAATGCACACACTAATCGATGTTCTCAATATAGGATTATTTATACATCTCAGAGATCAGAAAGCAGGTCAAATCTTTGCATATATTTGGACAGAAGTAATCAGAGAATTAGATGAAAATACGAGGAAGGTTATTATGTATCATTTTAAGGCAGATATAGAAAGTCAAATTCATCTCCGGCAGCCTCCCAAGGATTGGGAGGAAATGTGGATACAGCATATTCAGGACTGTACCAAATATGTTCTATATGGTATATGCAATAATTGCTCTGCGAAACATCCTGTTTTGATTGATTTTTATGCTTTTCAAAAAAATGCTAATCCAAAAATGAATTGTGATAAATGTAATGGAAGAGACTCATTGCAAGTATATGCAACCATTCCATAATACAAAAGCAAACAGGTTCAAGAATCAAGTATCATTATTTCGATTTTTTAACATGTCTATCTCTTCCATTACTTTTGATAACCGATCTGAAAGATTGGCTATAGCATCAGCATTCAGTAAATCGCGTTGTCTTAGCAGATCCATCTCTTTTTCTTTATCAGATAATTTTCCTTTTATAATATAATTTTCCTGTTTGCTCTTTTCTGTTAATTCTTCGACTTGCTTTTGTAAAGTTAATTTGTCATCGTTAATTGTTAATGCGTCTACACACTTAAGATAGTCTTCCAAAAGTTCATTTTCAGTTGGGCGGTAATATGAGTTGCTTATTCCTATGCTATGTGAAAGAAGAATTTCAATATTGATAGGTTTCATACCAGAAATTTCGCATCTTGTCTTAAACCACTTACGTAAAGAATGATTGGCTTGATATGGATGCCGCTTTTTCCCTGGTTCTAACTTTTTCCTTAGACCTTGTGCCCAAATTGCTCTTTCCATAAGTCTCTTAACCCCAAGAGCACTTAGTCTATTTGGCCTTGTAACGAATCCTCTACCCTGTGCCACCCTAGTATCCCAAAGATCACGCATGACCCAGCTATCATTGTTTATTTGCTCGCCTGATGTTTCTCTATAGTTCATCCATTTATTTAGTGCGTGCCAAGCTTCTGGAGAGATGAATGTAAAATATTCATCATCTTCACCACCATACACAACCATTTTTGCTGCAGCTACTTGACCGTCTCTCTCAATAGGTTTTATATTTCCCCATCGAAGATAATCCCAAGCTCCTAAACGAATTCCTGAAGAAGCCATTGTGTAAACTATAGCTTTAATTCTTCTATCAGGATATTCAATTAATTTCCTTATTTCGTCTAGTGTAGGGATCCTATCGTCGGCATATTTCTTGCCCACTGGAATTCCTCGTGTAATTTTCTTCCACGGAACAGCTATGTCTGCCATCTCACAAAACAGCTTGATACTCTTTACGTAATTTCTGATTGTAGCAGCGCTTATCTCTTTTCTATCTGCTCGATCTTTTTCGTACTGCACAAACTTGAGTACATTGTTGAGTACCCAATTGCTATTCTCTTTTCCTCTTTTTGCAAACACTCCTGCTCTCTGTCCAATCTCTTTTACGCCTAGTTCCAGACCAATAAAGTCAAAGAACTTAGCCAGTCTAGTCTTGTATCTATCCCTTGTCATTGGCGCTTTCATAGCATAAATATACAATGACCAAGGATCTAGAATCTCCGGTTCATTCGGATTTATTTCCAACTTGTTTTGTTTCACCTTATTTTTGGTAAAACCCACTAAAAAGCACTGATATCGTAGCGGGCTCGGAGGGATTTGAACCCTCGACCTGACGCTTAGGAGGCGTCCGCGCTATCCATTATGCGCCTACCAGACAACTATTAAAGCCCCAATAGTCTGCGCCACGAGCCCCTTGTCTTAGAAGCTGGATGTCGCAAATTTAAATATTGATTATTGATTCCCTGGGGATAGAGAGTTGATACATTTGATGATCCTGTTACACAAGTAAAAAGTATACAAGTTGATAGGCAGCAATGATGATAATAGTTTCGTACAAACAGTACTTTAAAAGCTCGATATACTAGCTCATTCTTGCCCACTAAAGATTTAAAACAAGAAAGTCAACCACTCTTATTTTACTTTATTAGGCGATCCTCTGTAACGCCATAAATGAACTATCAAGATGATTCTTATTCCTCAGACGGAGGATTATTATTCATCTAGAGCATATATCTTTTTTTTGTACACTAGTTGGAATCCAAGTTTTTTATAAAACTCAGTGAACCCTTCGTTGGTAAAAGCCTGGCAGATTAGGAAACTATTGCTGGAATTTTTGGCTAGATCCAAAGAGGCTTTCACAATTTTTCCAGCTATGCCCTGATGTCTAAATGAATCTATTGTTCCTAAACAATAAAGCCCATTTACTCTGTTTTTGTTAAATAGCAGAGCACATCCAGCAGGAACTTGGCTGATATAGCCTATCAACAAAGTCAGCGCGTTGAAATGCGTTCTCAGAATTCTGTGTACTTCAGATTTCCAATCCAACGCATCAAATGATTTGCAAAAGATATCTACCCACGCTGACAGAAGGTCCATGCCGATCTTCTCAACGTGAATGTTCGGATTTTCCAAATGCATGTTGTTCATATTAGACTGGAAACAGTTCATAGTATCCAAAAGCGTAAATTTGTTTTTTAATAGAATTGCCTCCATCATGGCGTCCGAATCATCAATATACATAAAGCACTTCAATCTTCTTTCAGAAAATATCCTTAGAGAATTCTGTAACGCTGATGCAGCAGCACTATCATCATAATTGGTATCAGCATTGTAGTAGCAAAGTGTATTACTCATCCTATTAAAAAAATAATCTTCTCCAAGCTTTTCATTTATAAATAAATTTGTACAGTCATCTATCTTGATGCGCTCAGTCCACAATGAACAGAAGCTGAATTCATTGTGTTCCATAAGTTTTTTAATATCTAAGCCCGAATATGCTCACCATATCCCTGAGAGCCGCAAATGATTTATCTGATTTAGCTGTTTTTATCAGTACTTCTAGGGCTTTAGGAGTATCAAAGTCATCCTCAATACATTTAATAAATTTATTCAGGTATTTCTTTGTTGTATTATCATATTGATTACGCTGATAGAACGCATTATTCGTTTTCTCTGACCTAATGAATGCATTGGCTATTGTATCATCGATTTCTCTAAATTTGTCAAGCCTTGATAAGGAAAAATCAAACTTACTCCGGTAGTGATGTGAAAAAATGTAAAGCCTTATAATATTTGACTTATATTTTTTGAGTAAATCTCGAATCCTTATTGTGTTATGGAGCGTCTTTGACATCTTTTCAGATCCTAGTGTTAGCAATCCTACATGAGTCCAATACTTGACTGGTCGTTCGCATGATGTTAAAACTTGTAGTTGGGCTCTATGTGATTCATGGTGGGGATAAATCAGATCAACTGCACCACCGTGTATATCATAATGACCGTTAAAGTTAGACATGGCTATTGAGGAATCTTGCAGGTGCCACCAAGGTACTCCATTACCTAGGATTTCATCAGAATATTTTTCGCAAAAGTCATCTACTGTGTTCCAAAGCAAAATGTCACTAGGGTTATGCTTGCCTGGAGATATCTCAAGCCTAGCGTTATCGAGCTCCCGTCTAGTCATGCCTGACAACTCTCCGTAAGATGATAGCCTGGTGGTGTCAAGGAACATATTTCCGCTAGTAGAATAGGCCATATTTTTTTCGAGTAATTTCTTTACAATCTCTTTAGATGATTCCACATAGTCTGAAGCCCTAGCAAAATTTAGAGTTCCGCTAATACCTAATAATGATAAATCAAAAAGCAATTCTTCCAGATATTTTGCAGAAAGTTTCCGCTGAGATACATTTTCGAGCTTTGCTTTAAAGGATATTTTTGGATCGATATCTGTAATATTGACAATTATAATAGGATGAAAACCTCGGAAGATAAAGTACCTACTGACAAGATCAAAAAATAAAAATATCCGTGCATGCCCCAGATGGCTGTAATCATAAACGGTGGGTCCACAAATAATTATTTTCACTACATTAGAATCAATGAAGAATTTGCTCTTCTTCTTTGATATAGTGTCAAAGATCTTCAATATACTATGCTAACACCTTTTTCTCAGGTCGTGGATATATATGTGTAGAAAACGATTATGAAGCAATAGGATATTTATCAACAAGTGACTTTATAATATGGGCCACAATGGTAAGAAGAAGGACAAAAAAGGCTGTGGGAAGCGATTAGCAAAGAAACTGCAAACACTAGATATTGACGAAGGCTTAAGAATAGAAGAATCTACTGTTCGAGTAAAAAAAATAAAAATATTTGTCAACAAAAATGCATCAGGGATATTAGTGGTCCAGTTGGTAGTTAACGACAAATATCATAACGGCGGTACCGATAATATTAAATATTTTGATTCCGCTGAGCAAGTGGTAGAATATGTTAATTTGTATTTTAATGATCGTTTTATAATTGTCGAATACTGATGCTGAAAACTATCCTACCAATCAATATTACGGTAGACTGCTGATGTATGAGATCACTTCATCTAATCCAAGGCGAATGCGTAAATATACCGCATACGCCTGCCGGCCTTTGTGACAACAGATTCAGTCAATTGTGATCCAATGACAAACTGCGATTTTCCTTCTAGATCACTTGAACTAAACAACAGCTTTTCATGGAAATAGATTGGATATTGAATTTTTTTATTAATGCCTTGTATTTCTCTAACTATTTCCCGTGGCGTCTTGCATGGAGTCCTGTATCAATCGTCACTCCACGAGCAGCTATTTGTATGCGACTAGTGCCATTCCTAATTTCTGTCTCGCATGCTATCAAGTACTGTTTGTATTGTATATGACATACTCTACGTACTGACGAATAGATCAGGACGACAGGTATGCTAGGATTGAAAAATCTCAAACAAGATGATACATACAGATCAAATCTCGCAAACACTATAGGTGTATAGTGAAACGATATACGTATGAGAATTGCGCAGCAGTTCTAATGGCTAGACTGGTATTAGCCGCCTTACAGGGGGTGCCCCAAGACTCATTATGCTAGAGGTAGTGGGATGTTTCTTTTTTAATCTTCTCTAGAATTAACATAATGTAACTCAACTCTTACTCGTTAGTAGAAGTCTACACCGTACGTATGTTATCTATCTCTTAAAGATTATTTATTTTCAGATCTCTTAAAGACATAGCGTGTAATAACTCTCCGATGTTTACTAAGAGAAATACAGTAGCTCTCTTTGCCATTGCCCTAGCCGCTTCGCTTATAGTTGCAAGCGGTTTTGTCGGCTTTGCTTTCGCTGCAAAGAAAAGTATTGGTAAAACAACAGATGCAACGACAAACTCAGACGATAGTGGAGATAGTAATAATAATGATAACCCTACATCTTCAAACTCGCAGACACCGAGCGCTAATAATCCTATATCACCCAATGATAACAGTAATACCAGTCCCTCTGAAAAGCAATTAAAAAATTTCTTTAGCTGCATATCCGGTGACGCTATAGACCGCAATCTTAAACTGGATAAGATAAAGAGTTGTTACGGTCAAGCGTTTGACTCCGGACTGGGTCAGAGCACAGAAGACCAGCCAGGTTCTACACAAGAGAGTATTCTTCCAAGCATAGGATAACAGAACGGCTTATGAACATATCCTACTCTTTTTTGTATCTTTAATAGTAAATATCTTAAAAATATTTGCTTTTCTTCTTAGCCAGCTGCAGTTGCATTCCACTAGAAGAAAGAGTCGCCTCCAAAGAAGCTATCTCCTCCTCTATGACTTTTATGCTCTTTTGAACTGGTCTTCTTTGGTTTTTTATTTGCATTTCCGTTATCGTTATGGCTTTTTGATTGCGACGAGGCTTCATGGCTAGATGATTTTGTACTGCTATCGCCTTTGTCCGCAGAGGCTTTAACACTCTTTCCTGTCAAGTCATGACCGGTAGTGTCGCCTGCTCCAACATGATAGCCAAGGTACATCGGGTTACCAGGGCTAAGTAGTGGAAAATTGGATGCTAATGCGGTACTCTGAGGATAAGTGCCATTGCTTATCGCTGCTAATATAGGAGGTCGTTGTTGCTGATCTATAGGATTTTGTGCTGCTTGTGGTGCTATCGTTGATGTCGTTGTTGTTGATGACGTCGGCGCTGGTTTGTTGTTGACTGAGCCGGCCGGAGTCGTTGAGGCAGCCACTGCGCGGCTGTTCGATTTCGATATGAGATTATTATTATTATTAGCCGCTGTTGCGACTTGTTGTTGCTGTTTTGGAGTGCTTGAACTAGGCGCCTGTGTTACCAATGTTGACTCTGGAGTCGGAGATGTTTTTGTTGATGCTCCTGTAGCAGTAGTTGTTGGATCCTTTATTGTTTTGGGAATACCGCATACACGTGACTCGGTACTATTAACAACCTTTAGACTTGGGTTACTAGGATCACACATCTCCGATTTTATATTCTCAGGTAATGCGGTAGTGCGACTTGTACTACTAGAGGGTGATGACGAAGATAATTGTTGCGCATTTACTGTAATAGTGTTAGCCAGAGTAGCAGCCAGAGGTATTCCTAAAGTTAGAACAATACCTACTAGCAATGTTGTGTGGTTCATATTAAACTATCTACGTATTACATCACTATATATGAAGTAAGTAATTTTTTGTACTATAGTATTATGCTGATAGAATTACTAGAAAACACTACTCGTATATTTAGAGCTCGGATAAAACGTAATCGACATTCTAACAGAGTGTATTGCTTTTAACTAATAACGAATAAGAATAAGTGTCATTGCGTTACCGTTATTAGTATCATAATGTCTCCTCTTGCATGGAACAAATATCGAGCCATATTATGATATGTAATGGCTCGAAAGTGTGTTTCGACAAGGTTAAATGGAAAATTAGAACTAGCTCATGATATTGTGTTCTGTAAATTTCAAACTGAAACACATACTGCACATAAGAGTAGCAACAACTAGTGAAATTCTTTGAACAAATAGTAAAATAGAAGAAGTTATTTTGCTCTGGAAATCGAGACTTCAATAGTGGATACATTTCTGGTCCGGCCATCTTGTGACTGTATACTCTCAGATCCTATTTTTACAGGGCCGATTTTGTAACCCAATGTATCCATTCTTTTTACAATTATCTGTGCAACGTCTACAGCTCTGGTTATACTCTTGCCTCTAGCCTTTATTATAACATGGGGCTCATTTGCCAATTGAACCAGAGTGGCTGTAACATAAGTCATTAGTGGCTTTTTACCTATGAAAATCTCGTTACTGGCCTTATGTGCTGTATTTGCATTGCTGGATGTCATTGAGTAAGACTATCTCTTCTATCAGCATATATAATGTTGTTGATCCAATATTATCCTATTTAACTAGATTGTGAGTACTTTTCTAATATTTTTTCAATATCTGCAGGGTTCTCAGAGATTTCCTTGGTGACTGTAGGATCCTGTACCTCATAGCAATGAAGTAACTCATCTTGATCTTTGTAGAACAGATAAACTTTCTCTTCAAATATGCAATGATATAACTGGTCAATGACCATTATTTCAGGCTTAAGTTTGATGCCATCATGCTGAGCCACGACCGGATAGTCCAAGGAAGTCAATTAACCTATGTAATACATAAAGAAATAGTTTATCAAAGTCAGCAAGTCATGTTAATTATTTGCTGACTCATCTGAGTATCATATACCCTGCTGTGCACAGGATTGACTTTGCTTGAAAATAAATAAAGTTTTGAAGATATGCAGAATACCTATATTACATATGCATATATATAAATATCGTTCATATTATAGGATCTATTTTATAAGAGAACAGCAAGAATCGTTATTTTAGTAGTAAGCAATTGCGAACGGGTAGAGATAATCGTCTGACTGTAGCCAGATCGTCTATTGCAATTTCTGCAGGTTTAACTCTATTCAAACTCGTGGTTGGATTCTCTACCAATAGTCTTGGCATATTATCAGATGCTATGCACTCTGGTCTCGATATTATTGCAGCTTTCATGACTCTCTATGCTATCCGAATGGTAATGAGGCCTCCGGATTTGAAATACAATTATGGCTATGCAAAAGTTGAGAGCATGTCAAGCCTAGCAGAAATAATACTTTTATTTCTAGTTGCAGGTTGGATATTTTATGAAGGTATAGACAGAATTTTCTTTAAATCTATCGAACCAAAAATTACTATTTTGTCTTTTGCGATTATGCTCAGTTCGATAGGAATTGATTTCGAGAGATCTAGGGTCTTATATAGGACTGCAAGGAAATTTGGCAGTCAGGCACTTGAAGCCGATGCACTCCATTTTAGGACAGATATGATATCTTCTGCAATCATCATAGTTGGTCTAGCATTAGCTTTTTTGTACCATGTTCCAAATGCTGATGCTTACGCTGCAGTTGTAGTAGCTGCCATGATAATATATACCTCCCTTGGACTTGGAAGAAGAACGCTGGACGTTCTGCTTGACAGGGCACCAAAAGGTGCTTACCAAAGGGTTGTCGAAACAGTCTCAGGGCTGGAAGGTGTCAATAGAGCACATGACATTCGTGTTAGGAAAATGGGTTCGGAAACCCTAGTTGATATGCACATTGAGGTTCCACGAACTTTAACACATGACAAAGCACATAGAGTTGCAACGGCTGTTGAGGATAAAGTGAGAAATGCTTTACCAAACTCAGATGTGCTAGTACATGTCGACGCAATAGAGACCGCTAGTGAGACAATTACAGATAGGATCAGATTAATTGCTGCCGAAACAGACGGCATAAAAAATGTTCATTCAATATATTTGTCTAAAATATCCTCAGTTACCCACGGTCTGTCAGCTGAGACGTCTCGACAAATAGAAAACAAAGATATTTACGATACAGAGGACAGTACGTCGGTTGCCAAGATAGAACCAAAGCTACATTTGTACTTGGATGTGCAAGTAGACAGTAGTCTAGATCTAATGACGGCTCATAATATCGTAGATCTTTTCGAAAATCAAGTTAAACAAAAGATCCCACAGATAAGCAATATTACTGCCCATATTGAAACTGAAACCAGCAAGAATGTAGAGATAGGCACGCAGAAAAAGATCAACCGGTTATATGTGGAAAATATACGGAAAATAGCATTATCTGCAGATCGAGTAGCAGACTGTAAAGACATTAGCGTCGTAGATATCAATGGTGAATTACATATTACTCTAGTAATAAAGATAAAACCAATACATGAAAAAGGTGTAACTTCAATTGAGGAGGCACATAGACTCGCAACAAATGTTCAGAACTTGATTGTAAAAGATACAGGCGCCTCTAGGGTTGTAGTACATGCTGAACCTGGTTAAAATAAATATATGAGCGAATAAAGGTCGTAGAAAGTTCGTACTAACATTTGTTGCTGCATGTTGTTTTTTCTTGATTGGAAATACTGAACATTTATCAATTCCATAATGCGCTAATTCGTTATTTCATATACGCGTCTTAGGAGAGTCTGGTTCTCAACTGGCTTTTGAATAAAAAATCTCTCGCCAGGTTTTGGAGATACTTCTTTTTTATATTCTTGGTAATCATGCATTTCATTTAATGCAGTTAGGAAACATACTTTGACTTTGTCATCCATATTTTTAATCTCTCTGTATAATTGGAAGCCATTCATTATCGGCATCTTAATATCAAGTATCAAAAGATCATAAAGACCAGGTTTGAAATTATTACGCGCAGAAATAGGATCATTGAATGAGTCAACTTGAAACTGATCTCCGTCTAATACTGTTTTTAGTGCTAAGGTAATATCTGATTCGTCATCCACGACTAGAATTCTTTTTCTTGATCTTGTTTCTATAATCATATCTTCATTCATTTTTCGATACCTCTATCCAAGCTGGCACTACCGCGCCACTACAAAGAGGAACACGGGCCGGACTTACACACGTCAGTTCACTTCACTTCGCTTTAGAGATTCTATGAGGATGGCCATGTTATTGGAGATGCAATAGTCTGTGATGCACATTTGACACATTTATATATTCTAGAAAGTGATTAATAGGTTTTGCTTTAAGATATGAAACCTACTCAATTATGAGATTATATATTGTAGATTTAGAAAAATTTTTCATTTATTTAATATTCATAATTGCAAAAAAAGAATTATGAAACACCAGATCATGCATCTCATTTATTTACCGTATACATTAATGGAGGGTGAAATCAATAGTATTAGATATAGTAGAAATATTGTATTGCATCATTGGGAATTCTATCTTTCTATATCTAGCAATCCAGCATTCTCATACCTGGTTATTGTATTTTTAAAATTAAATTTGCGTTAAAATCCATTACAGTATTAAACAATATTATTTATCATCGGCTATTATACAACCAAACCTATATTATACGATCAAATGACGGTTTGTTGTCTTCATAAGGATTTTTTCGACGATTCATGTACTGAATGCAGGAAAGAATATTCTGAATTAAAGGGCCTGCGTGAGATAAATAATAACGATGTTGATAATGGTAATAACACTACCAGACAGTATAAATCTGCAAATACTAGTAGCAGCGCAAAGGTTGATAATAAAAAAATCCAACAACAGCAGCAACAAGAATTATCGAAATATTATAAGGAGTTTACCGAAGAACGGGCGAAAAGGCTTTACGAGGATCTGCTACTGCAGTTTGTTAGGAGCGGCAAGTACAATGAAATTGATGCTTCACACAAGGCTAGATCTATAATTAGGAAACAATGTTCGTTGCGGAATATGCCATTCTGGCCTTGGATTTAATTAGCGACATATTTCCGGGACTACTACAAGCATATAACGACGACTAGGAGGGTATGTATTTTATTGGCTATCCCTGTATCTATTTCTGCACGAGAACAATATGAATAAAAATGCGGAAGTGGCCAGAATTCTCCTTAAAATTGCATTTTTACTTGAAATGGAGGAAGAAGAAGACAGCAAGAGTAGCATCAAGCGAGATAGTGACGGTGGTGGTAGTAATTCCAACTCTAGATCACAGGTAAATAATACTGTAAAAAATAAAAAATTTAATGTAGGTTTCAAAGTTAGATCATACAGGAGAGCAGCCGACGTAATTGCAGCCTTATCATCAAGCATTGATGAAATATATGGTAAGGCCGGATTAGATGGTTTACTACAGATACCATCCGTTGGAAAGGCTATTGGTTCGAAAATTCAAGAATATCTGACAACAGGAAAAATAAAGTATCTACAAGAGCTAGAATCAAAAACTGCTATAAAAGTTGAGGAATTTTATGGCTTAGAAGGCATTGGTCCTAGAACTATTAAGTCTATTTATGATAACCTTGGTATCAAAGATATGTCTGCTTTAGAGCGGGCTGCTTCAGAAGGGCGGATTCGTGGCATTCCTGGTTTTTCACAGAAAAAAGAAGAGCTAATTTTAAAGAAAATTCAGTTGTTTAGAAGAAGCAGAGGTAGATACCTAATAGGCGAAGTCTATCCTCTGGTAAAACAAATAGAGTCCGGTCTGTTGAAAATCAAGGGAGTCAAGAAAGCCGTTGCAGCAGGTTCTTTTAGAAGGATGAGAGAAACTATAGGAGATATTGATTATGTTGTAGTCTCACATAATACAGAAAATGTTATGGATTACTTTGTGTCTATGCCACAAGTAGAAGAAATTCTCTCTAGGGGACAAAGTAAAGCATTTGTAAGATTGAATAATGGAATGGACGCAGACTTGCTCGTTGTCTCTGAGGAAAGTTTTGGCTCAGCACTCCAATATTTTACAGGCAGCAAGGGACATGGTGTGGCACTAAGAAAACTAGCCCTTGCCAAGCACCTCCACTTGAACGAATGGGGGGTATTTGATATTTATGATAACAAAATTGCAGGCTATAGTGAAGAAGAAGTTTACAGTACGCTAGGATTGGATTGGATTCCTCCAGAGATACGCGAAAATACAGGTGAGATTGAGCTTGCAATGAAACCAAAGAGTCAACTGCCAAAGTTAGTACAATACGATGATTTGAGGGGAGATTTACAGGTCCATAGCAATAGCACGGATGGAACCATGTCTATAGAAGACATGGCCATAGCAGCAAAACAAAAATTCGGACTTGAATATATCGCTATTACAGATCACACAAAAAGTTTGAAACTAACTGATGGGCTTGACGAAAAACAGTTACTGGATCAAGCTAACAAAATCAGTGAAATAAATGACCGACTAAGAGAGGGCCGCCTTTCTAACATATCCAAAAAGGAGGTAGGAAAAAAACATCTACAACGACGGTTAGGACGACAAGGAAATGAACATGGTAATGAGGATGATAATAATAATAACAATGTACAGCTTGTTGATGATTTGAAAAATTTCAAAATATTATCAGCAGCAGAGGTAAATATACTAAAGGACGGATCGCTTGACATACCCAATAATATACTAGACAAACTTGATTTGGTGGGAGCCGCTATTCATTCTAATTTTAGCCAGCCAATCGAAGTACAAATGCAAAGACTAGTAAGTGCAGCAAGGAATCCTAGTGTTGATATCATATTTCACCCCACTGGTCGACTAATCAACAAAAGGGACGGTTATCCTGTGAATGTTAAAGATCTAGTAAACGTAGCTAAGGATACGAATACAATACTTGAAATTGATTCATATTATGATCGTCTTGACTTGAAAGATGAGTATGTGAGAATGGCTGTTCAAAATGATGTCAAACTTGCTATTGATTCTGATGCCCATCATCCAATTCACTTTGAATTTTTGCGGTTTGGTATAGCCCAGGCTAGGCGTGGTTGGGCAGAGAGTTTAGATATAGTAAACACGGGTAAAATAGAAAATCTGTTGAGCAATTTGAAGTGAGTAGCAAAAATATGTTTTTATATATATGCATATGTATATGCATTTCTCGGATATGTAAAGCTGAAGACATAATATTACAGATTTAACAACAGGTAGTCGGCTTTAGCATTTAACAGGTTATTACTACATCGTCGTAGGTTGGGATGTCTTATTAGATTAAATATAAATTGGAGAATAAAAATTGAACGAGACTGATTTCGATGTCTATGGGAATTTTAGTGTGGACTTCTCAAGTTCGAGAACAGGAACATATAGTGATTGTGTATCTGTGCCTATTCGATCTACGAATTGATATTCACCGGTCAACCGCTTGAGCTCTATGAATTTTTTACTTGGTTTTTCGTTAAGCATTATGTAATGTATAGTGCTACTTCCGATGCCTCCAGTTTGAATAAAAATTATCTGAAGGTTATTGTAGGCGATATGGTAAAGCATGGGAGTTATACCTATGGCAGACTGTGCTGAGTATACTATTATCTTAAGGACATCTTCTAGAGATTTGTATTTTAGGTAGATTATAGAAGGCTCCGCTTGTGTCATTTGAGCTAGTTAAAATGGATATACTGCTCTTATAGACTTTGTGTTTCTTGTTTGTACTTTATAGGATATCTCATCATATACAAATATCTATATATATCAATAATAGCAAATGAGATGCGCAATTTAGCTATGCTGCAACGTAGACGCAGGGAATATTCTGTCGCTTAGCAATATGGGCATGAATAAGAATATGATTATAAATAGAAAAAGAACAAGATCAGATACAATTACTGTAAATGCAAAAAGAAATCTTGGAAAGATACAAGAAAAATCCTATACTTGTCCCAAACGACATGGTTTGGTGGGAATCTCAAGCCGTATTTAACTGCGGTGTTCTATTCGATGGCGACAAAATCAACATGCTATACAGAGCGGTAGGCGAATATGAAAAGTATATTTCGAGAATTGGATATGCATATAGTTTTGATGGCTATGGCTTTACTCGAAGCAAGGAACCCGCATTAGCACCTCATGAGGAATATGAGAAATATGGAATAGAAGATCCACGAATTGTAGAGATCGATCATCAGACGTATATTAGCTATGTAGTACTTTCAAATTACGTAAGCCAAGGCCCTATTGCATCGACTGCTCTGGCTACAACCACAGACTTTAGTAGTTATCAAAGGCTTGGAATTATAACAAGTAAGGGTTCTGACAATAAAGACGTAGTTTTGTTCCCTCAAAACATGAGTCGGCAAACATCAAATAGGGCAGACAGCAACGCTATTACGTATTTATTTTTACATCGACCGAGTACCTGGATTGGCTCAAAGTATGGAGTTGATAGACCCAGCATATGGCTAGGAGAGGGAAACTCGCTAACTAAATTCGAGAAACACACTCTTCTTATCAAGCCCGAGCAACGATGGGAACTGCTAAAGGTTGGAGCAGGTCCACCTCCAATAAAAACAAGGTATGGCTGGCTTTTAATATATCATGGTGTCGATTCTGACCATGTTTACAGAGCCGGTGCAGTCCTTCTCGATCTGTCTGACCCTAGCAAAGTGCTCGGAAGGACAAGAAGTCCTATTTTGGAACCAAAGGAACCATATGAAAAAAATGGAGATGTCAATAATGTCGTTTTTCCGACCGGTACGTGCGTTATGGATTCAAAACTATTCGTTTATTATGGAGCGGCTGACAAGGTATGTTGCGTTGCTACAGCTGACTTGGAGAACTTGGTGGATCTTATATTAAGAAATGATTAGATCATTGTTTATTCGATAATCATGGCTATACACTTTTTTCATTTTTGCAAGATATGTGAACTAAATTTTTCAAAAATCTAAATCTAAATCTATGCGAAAGCATATGATCGAGTAGGAAGAAGGCATCATCAGGATGATTTCAACTCTATTAGCAGTGCGGGTCTGCATGACAGTGACTATTTCTTAAATAACGTATCCAGCACATAATTTGAGCTAATTAAAGTAGCAACTATTAGTTGTATACATAGTTGCAATATATACAAATATTTTTATTCAATTATCTGATCTTCACAATATAATTACAAATAATATAAATATTATTCGAATATAGGAAGGTTTTTATATTATTACTAGCAATAATAATATGTGCGCAGTTGACGTCCGTATCGGCGGCGCATAACATGGTGCTTGGCAGTGCGCGTGGCAAGTGAAACAAGCAATGAAACCACATAAGGCAAAGGCCGTAATATGGGGGCTTGCTTGGCTTCTAAATTGCCAAGCACCAGTTGATTTTATAACATTCGGAATGAAGATTGGTTAATTAATTAGTTAATTCTCTGGATTTCTAAATGCTGATGCAAAATCACATAAAATATTTTTCCATTATGTTTGGCATATTCATTTTTGTTATTTCTTTATCATAAATATTGGAATGCTTTTGTTTTAAATGTCTCAAAGCAAATCGAACACTTTCTCCGCAAAGTTTGCATTTTGCCTTTCCAAACACATTTAATAATATGTCTATTGGCTGTAAAAGCTTTTGCACAACATATGAGACATACGGCTATGCCACATCAAATTCAAATATTCTTAACTGCACATTTCATCACGTCAGATCAATATTTCTATTATACTGCCGAAATTTCCTGAACGCTCTAGTAGAACAGAGATATTGTTTTTTTAATTTCTTCTTTTAATATTCTAGCTCTGCGAGTAACCTTTGAACCAAATAATCTATCGAAACAGGTTTTTTAATAAAACATCCAAAGCTTACCTTAGGATATACCTCTCTTAGGGCTTCTATATTTACTTCTGCTGCAGACATAAAGCAGACTCTGATATCAGCATCCAACTCCAATATCTTTTGACATAATTCAAATCCATTCATGTACGGCATAAAGATATCAGTTAGCAAAAGATCGTAAAAATTTGGTTTGAATTGTGATAATGCTACTTGAGGGTTATTATATGGATGTACTTCGAACCTTCTTTTCTCATCACCATGATAATAATAGCCTTCTAAACCAACACCAAACGTTAACGTGACGTCAGGTTCATCGTCTACGATGAGAATCCTTTTAATAAACGGATCTTTGCCTCTAATTTCAGGAGCAGAGCTAACAGTTGTTGTTGTACTAGTTATTTCTCGATCGTGATTTTTTGGATGAGTAGAAGAAGAAGCTGAATTGCGAGATTCTGAATGATAAGAGGAATTTTTCTTGTTTTTGTCTAAAACGCTGCTATAATAGTAATTATAATAATAATGATCTTTAGCCGGTGGGATTGTAGGGTCTAATTTATTTAATATTTACTCTCATCTCTTGACCATTAGTTCTATCTATAATAGAGTGTAGCGATATATATCAAGTTATATAAAATTTTTGACATAAATCATCAATAATAATTAAGCCGCGAAGTATTTTTTGATCATTTAAGCCATATTAAGAAAAAAATTCAAAGAATTCCAATAAATAGATAATTTACACCTAAGACGCCTGATTAGGATTTGCTATTAATCGTAGTATATTCCAAAAATAAATGAATTTAGTTAGCTAGGACATTGAGTTCAATTGTTATATGTACATATATACAATTAAAGTATTCGAAATGGATAACAAGAGAAGATGCCAAAGTACATAGATTATCATGTCCTGTATTAATAAAAAATTTTGTTGGTATGCTGAATTCATTTTTGCTCCTGCCCGTGAGATAGTGCAAATACTAGGCTCAAATGCGGACTGCATGCATAGCCGCATTCGCTAGTGGCTTTAGCACTACCGAAAGATAATTACGATAACATGGCCAAGCAATTTTACGCATAGGATGCACTTTAAGCATTTTGCTAATCATAAGACAAAAGAGAAAAATTATTGCCTTCTGACGTTGACCTGTTTTGTAATGAGTCTAGACTGACCATATCTGCTATGCACGAGTTATGCTCTGCTGCTATGGGATTTTTCTATTCTACTACTGGGTGTTATTAGATAGATAGTATTTCTTTACCTGATCAATTATTTCAGAAAGCGGTTTTATATGTCCATAACCATCCCAAATTCTATTCAATTTTTGTTTGATCCTAACTGTGTTTTGCGGATCGTCTTTCAGTAAAACAATGATATCTTCGAGTAGCGCTGCTAACCTTGGTTTATCATCTTGTTCTACTTTTTCTCTAATGTTTTGCATATCTTCAGAAATTATCATTTCGGATTTGGTTTGAGATAGAGATCTCACGATTGAATCGATTCTCTTGATCAGCTCGGATTGTTGCTCTTCTGTGGACATAGTAAATCTACACAGTATATGCAGGTATGCGATTATATAAATAGAATTTCTCAATGGATGTTCGTAAGACGCAGCGTAGATGTGTCAGACAACGTGTATTTTCGGACACGTTTTGTGCTTATTTTATTTATATGCTTGTAGAGCACCAGCAGAAGCAGAATTAGGAATTTGCGTTGAAAAGTGCAAATTCATCTGATGCGATATAACATCCATTGACAGTGTGCCCATCTAAATTAACCTTTCTTTGATAATTGAAATATAATTGATGTTGTTATTTTGATTGTTGCTCTTATTGTTCTTGTTTATTCCTTTCTCTATCCTATCTTGGCGATTATACCTTTAGCTAGTTGGTTTATCTCATTAGTGGAGATGTTTCGTAGTATGATAATTATACCCAAAGAAATCACCATAGAAATCAAAATCATTGATACTGGATGAATACTGATTGATAAATTAATTATGTGACTGACAACAAAGCCTGCGGACATGGCCAAAGCGGAGACGCCAACATACCTGATTGTCCTTCTATCAGACCACGCCAATGACAGTAATGACGAACTAGCAAAAGCTGTGAGTGTTGAGAAAGCGGCTCCAAGTGCACCGTAATGCGGAACTAGAAAGACAAATGCTATAAGGAAGGCTATTATCTCTACCAGCCCAATCGCGATTAGTCTTGCTGTCATTTGTAGATTATTAAATTTCGATATGGAATTCATTGTAATTGAAAAAGGCAAGATTGCAATAGACAGAACCAGCAATACAGTCTCCCCTGGTACATATTGCATCCCAATGATAGATAGTATGAATTTAGGTGAGGAAATTACAGCGGCAATCATAGGTACACTTAAGCTCATACTTATTCTTGAGCTAGCAGATGATAGGTCCGTTCTCAAAGCGGCAGAAAGTGGAATAACCATATAAGCCATACTTGAAGCTAAACTGCCGATTGCCACAATGCTGACCATCAGAGCAATATAAAAAATGCCAACGTCAGAACTGCTTATGCCAAATGAGCCAAGAAGCACAACGCTAAGACTTAGAATGAGTGTCCTAGAGAATTTCGAGGGTGTATTGGTTAGCCCATCTTTAATGATTGCCTTGATATAATGAATATTTCCTACTTGGTATCCAAATTTCCTCCTTCTTCTTGTGACAAATATAGTAGCAGTTACTAATACAAGGTTTTGAAGTAAAAAGGAAATAAGCATGCCCTTGGCTCCCATTCCCGACCAAACTAAAGCATAGCCCGAAGCAAACTTTATTGCAGTTCCTAAAAGATCAATTATTAGCACGCTTTTTACATCAGAGACTCCGAGTAGCGCAAAGCGTGAAACAAAGCTTAGTGAAGAAAGAAGCAGTATTATAACAGCTATTGAACTAAATTGATCCGACAGACCGTGTAACGATTGTTGGAAATATGTGCTGATAATATAAGGCACGACAGGGACTGTAGTCATTGTTATGACCAGTTCTATAATGAACGCCGTTGCCAGGATTTCATGTGGCTGGGTAGATGATCTTTTCAAGACAGGATATTCAAGGCCTAGTTGCGTTAGAATGGAAATTAATGTAACAAGACTGTATACTGCGGTAACCTGTCCTACCTCAGATGGGCTAATCCTAGAAACTATTACCAACCAATAAATCCATCCACCCACCGCAACCAACAAATGATCAAGGAAAAGTAAGGTTCCCTGAGCTCCAATTGTGCTTATAGACTCAATTTCATTTTGTGGTTCTATGACATCATTGGAGTCTGCACTCATATAATTTCGTTCAACCAAATACAAAAAATATTCGTTATTATTATTTGCTCTCTATTTATTTGGAGAGTTTTTGTTGCCGACCTTTATTTTCTCGCGTTCTGCATCTCCCTCTTCTTTTCTACTTGTTCTTGCCCTCTGCGCATATGGAGGGAGCAGCAGTAGTTGTCTCTGATACCATCGCGTTATCCTGTGTCTGTATGAAATGGCTGATATATCTATGAGCATTTTTACGATGTCTTGCATCCTAAAACCATGATCAAGATTTATCTCTATTGGCAGTTCTCTTATATTCAAGCGCATAGCAGTAGCAATAGTCAGCAATTCAACGTCAAATGCATATCTCTTGACTAGCATTACACCAAAAATCATACGTAATGCATCCCCATTTCCAGCTTTCAAGCCCGATTGTGTATCCTTTATTTTTATTCCCACAAATAATCGTACGAGGACATTAAAGATTCTGCTAAGGAAGATTCTAGATATTGGTGCACTCACCTTAGAGTACGGATGCCTTTTAGATGCTATCACCAGATCACAATTCTTGAGTTCGTCAAGGTATTCTTTGATTTTATCATGTGAGATATCGAAATCTCCGTCTACAAATATTATTATGCTGCCTGATGCTTGCATGACCCCTGTTTTGACTGCGTGGCCTTTTCCTCTATTTGGCGTGTAGGAAATAATCCTTATACATGAATCTAACAGTTCCTCCTTTTGAAGGACATTTAATGTATTATCATAACTGCCATCATTAACCACAACTATTTCGTAACTCTGTGTTGTTGAATTGAGAATTTCCTTAATTTTTATTAGCAACGAAGAGATTTCCATTTCCTGATTGTGTACTGGTATGACAACTGAAATTTGAGCCTGAGATCTGGTCTTACCGACAATGTCTGAAATATGGTGCACAGATTCTGAAACAGTGTGGCCCTTTAGATCAAGTTTATCCATGCAAAGAATCCATTCCTTTAATCTGTTGTAAACTTGGCATCAAACACAGAATATCTTCGCTATGTCCGTTTGTGACTATTGCAGCTGCTTTGCGCCCTGAGCACTGATAATAAGTGTTCATTTCCAATTGTCTTTCTTTTTTTATATTTAGAGACAAAGTGGATCAGATAAAAAGATGATGATGTTCAACTAGAATTGGATCTTTGGCCTTGTTATTGTTATTGTTATTGTTATTGTATTGAAGTCTAGTTTTCATTTTGGTTTTAAATTCATCTGCTGATTCTAGCACGTACATAGAAAATGGAACGATACCAAGAGTATGGTTACAAAGAACTTTTTTAACCCAGTACGCAGAAGGAAAGCATGTTTGCAGTGCAGATTTGGCGGACATTATTAACGCAATAACATCAGACACGAGGAAAGAACGTACATCTTGTATAAATAGAGTTCGACTTGTAGCTCTTAACTTATCGTCAGTTAGTAATGTGTTAACTTGCCGGATGGTCATAGTAAAGTATATCACTTACAGAATCGGGACCCCCATATCAAAAATATGTGGAAGCGTAAACTGTGCACGGCAAAGGGAAGTTGTCTGCACAGATTTGTCTCGATGTTGATTCTGTCCCTGGGAATCATGGTGCATCACCACCCACAAATTATTGCAGAAAATCTTGCTCATTTGAAGATTCTTTGAATTATAAAGGAATAAGAGCAAAACAAATAGATATAATCGAGCCTTGAAATTATTGTAAAATATTTGTCAAAAGAAACGTCACAATTACCTGATGAATATGAGGAATTAGATTTTATGGTTCAGCAGGAAAACTGGAATGATTACGAACTCGTCGACAATTCTCGTTTAAAAGCACGTTCAATTTTAAGAAAAATCTATGCAGACCCACATACACCAAATGTCATGATGTTCGATTTTAACCCTCCAATAGTGGCTATTTATTCACCACAATCAAACAGAGGGGAAAGGAATAATATGCCTAAGCCAGAAGAATATAATACACTGCCCAGTTTCGAGGTCATAATTCAACATAATGATGAAAAATGGAATAGATATAGAATACTAAAATCAGGTCAAGAAATCAGAACTAAGCTTATTGCCACAGAAATTAGGAGAATTAAAGACAGGTATAATAATGATGGAGCTCCATTTTATCTCTACTATTCAGCCACTCCTTCAGTATATATGAATCCCATAAAAGATGCACTTAGACCATAAAATCTCTACACTTCTTCTGCCATGTTATTTCGTTTCATTTCCTCAACTAATTGATCCTTTGCTCAAGTCAAATCCTCTTTTTGTCCGCTGTTGAATAGCCTTTTTCATTCTTCCTATAAAAGTAGATCCGACGTTGATTAGTTTTGTTTTAAATCTAGTATTTGAATCTAAACAGCTTTATTCTTTTGTCTGACGATAGTATACTGTATTTGGTAGCTCCTTTCGCCTTTTCTTTTTTCTTCTGCTTTTGAGTTAGTATATCTATGATTTGTTATATGAGAAATCTAGAGATGTAAAAATTATTAGCAGCCCACCACTTTACGTTACTTAGGTTTATTTCCATTTCCATGCGACTAGACTGCTATTTCCAGCCTTATCAATCTGGTTCTGATATATGACTACCATATTATTAAGAAAGGCCAGCTTCCCAGTTGCATTTGATCCAAAAAATGCTGCACCATTGGATTTTATGGTCCCATCAGAAGACGGCTGCCCGATTTCCTGGAACGTGTAACTCGTTTTTTCTGAGCTATTATTAACGTTCACGATCTCTACATTTCCTTGTATATAGCTGGCTCCCCCAGATCTGGGAATAATCGTGGCTTTGCCAGTGTCTTTGAAACTTATGTTATTTGCAGTTCCATTGCCTGAGAAAGATACCTCAGTTGCATTTGCTCCACTTGCTTTGACTTGCTTTTGATTGGTAGGTTTGTCATTTTGCTTATAGAATGGCTCTCCTATAGTGATACTTGTTACATTAGATGCAGCGCCATTAGGATTCTGTATTGTTGTAGTACAATTATTATCAGTACATGTTGTCATTATACATTTGCCATTAGTGCAATTTGTTTGAGTAGACTTGTTTGCTCCACTTATCGATGATTGCTTTGTTGTTTGTTGATTGGTTGTGCTAGTAGAGGATTGTTGATCAATTCCGCTTTGTGTTTGATTAAATGACTTGTTAATTGCGTCCGACACCTTTTGCTTTATAATGTTTGATAGTGAGCTGGCTATATCATCGGTTGCTGCGCTTGCTTGCTGCTGCGTTATAATATTATTTGCTGCAATACCACCAATAATTGCAAAAATAGCAAAAACTGCCAATAAGCCAAAAAGTAGTGCATTAACCTTGGTATTTTTTAGCAATTTTACAAATGCTAAAATCTCTTCAGATATAATTCTCACCATACACGTGGTAGAGGCGTAATGGTACTTTAACATTCTGTTACTGCTGTAATCTAGGTCGAGTTGACAGACGTTACACAAGGGGTACAATATAATAGATGCGGCATGCTATAATCTTCGACTATCAACAATTCTTATGCCGTAACTACCTTTTTGTCAGGCTACTAGGAGGAGTATAAAAAACCGTATCCTGTTTATTGTCATTAAAAGATATGTCTTGGAATTGACCGCCAGGAGATCTTACTTCTGTTACTAATGCAATGTCACAATTCTGTAACATGCAACTATGGAATAGACTACTCATAACTTTCATGTTCGATCCTGCTACCTTAATTCCCACATGGCAGTTAACAGCACTGCAATTAATGTATTTGACATTGCTAACCGTAGGGTCACCATTTATAAAACCACCTTGAATGTCTGCACGACCGGGCTTGGCATTGTAGGCCTTACAGTTGATATAGGTTACCCCAGATATTCCATGTTCTGAGCCCCCCGAATCTAACTTGAAGCATGAGGCAGTAACCGAAGAAGGAGCCTTGAATCCTTTGTCTGCGATACAGTTTTTAAATGTAATAGCACTGGTTGTAGGTATATTTCCAAGACACGCAAAAGAATCATCATAAGAAGCAAAGGTATAGCAGTTCTCGATAACAACGTTTTTGCTATTGTTAGACAAAGTAGGGCCAGCAGCATCATTAAACGACTGACAGTTCCTGATCACAGTCCCATTTACATTGCGACATTCTATTGATAATCCGACTGAGTTAGTCCGGACGTTTTCGATAAGTAAATTGTCAACATTATTTATTCTAAGACCATCAATACTCAAGTCATCGGCTAAATATCTCTCACCTGTCTGGCTGCCGATAAAACTCAAATTTCTAATATTCAGGTTATTTACATGATTTAACTGCCTATTATTTCTGCTATCTTCTGTGCTCCGTGAAATAATTCCGACATATCTGGGATTGCGTAGCCCCGGAGTGTTAATATTTCTGGCGTCAAAAATGGCGTTTCCTGCAGGTGAATTGCCTTCGATACTGAGATTGTCCATATCTGGGAGGATGATGTTATTGGACTCTATTTGGTAGTAGCCATCATCTATCGATAAAAGTCCCCTACTAGCAGTAGACAATATCTCTAGTGATTTCTGTATTACACCTACGGCGTCAGTTTCTGAATGCAATATTTCGCCTGTTTTTGTATCCTTTGCTTTTATCAGCTCCTTGTCTTCCAGCAAGTCTCTGTATACCCTAATAGTTGGAATATCATCGCCTTCGCCACTGCTGCTATCGTCGTATCCTTTAAATTCATCTCTTGTAGGAATGTGCTGCCACGAAATTTTCTTGTCTAATGGAACCACTCTTTAGAATATGAGAGATAAGAGGTATAACATTTTTGTAGCTAGGAACTCGTAAACCTTTAAGATAATAAACGCGTCATACATCACTTGGATGCAATGCGCCCTAGTAGGTAGTGCCGTATGTATAGAAAGCTTATTTTGACTGTCTGACATATTTGGATTTCTTCAATATTAGAGGATGATTTATCCTGCAACAGTTCTTTTATGCAAGAATCCAATACATATAAATGCCAAGGTAATATTATATTCTTATGTAAAAATAATCTAGAACATTTATTATTGGAAATCAAAAATATTTTTTGACTAAATTGTCTGTTGCATTTATTCTTCTATATAGGTTCAAAGTGGTAGCAGCTGAAAACAACGGTAGCAAGGAGAAAACAGAGGCTAGCAAGCAGGTAGCAGCCGGTAGCAGTTTATTTTTGTTTTATACTCTATTTTACTAAATAATGCCAGTATGATTGAAACATCACGTAAACAAAAAGAAAAGCGAATTTTAGACCTGCATAATGACGGCTATACTATTCGGGATATAGCCCAGCAAGAACACAAGTCTTTCAGGGATATAGGAGCTATAATAGAGAGAGAACAAGAAAGGCAGGAAGCAATAGAACGTCAGACTCACCAGTCGGATATAGCATCCCGAGCCTACAGCTTATTTTTGAAAGGCAAACTACCTGTTGAAGTGGCTATTGAGCTCAAGCTGAGGCAGCCCGATGTACGGATGCTTTATGGAGAATATCTAAAGTTAGTAGGACTTGAAAAACTGCACAAGGTATATGAAGAGGTTGGAGAGGAGATTGAAAACTTCATTAATCTATATAAAATGATGAAGGCCTCCGGGATAAATGCACCGCATGTAAAAAGACTTATTAGAATAGCGAATGAGGACCTACCTTCTGTGGATCAGATATTTCAATTAGCCAACAAAAGGGTCATGGAGCTTCAAGGAGATGTAAGGAATTCAACATTTACATTCCAGCTGCTGAGTGACGGGATTTCATCTATGAACGCGACGCTTACCTCTCTGCAAGCACAAAGGCAAAAAGCACAGGAGGAAATAGGAGAGTTGTATCAAAAAAGAACGGAATTGCAGGGTTTTGTCAGACATTACGAGAACAACAATGAAGGGTATTTGAGTATTGTCAACCTTGCGAAAGAGAAGGTATACAGCACATTAACAGAAAACAAACTATTTCTAAAACTGGCCGTACAATCGTTAGTTGAATTAGTAACAAGTCATCCGGACAAGTATAGATTTTTGACTGGTTTAAGTACTGACAAAAATTCCCTTAGTTCAAAACAACTAGTAGATTCACCTTATAACGATATAAGCCTGTATAATTCTTCGGCGAGCTTTTCTTCCTCCACCCACACGTTGCCTCCTATATTGGCAATACAAACACGACAAAAAGAACATGAACACGAAAAAGAAGATAGACAACCACAGCAGATAATACCAAACGACAGTCTTGAAATGCTAGTTCAAGAAGGTGAAGAAAAACTGCTTGAGAACTTGGTCAAACAACTTGCACCTGCGATTATTACACCTCTGATGCTTAAATTCCCAAGACGTCGTCGTTCACTGCCTATTGTTGATGGATTGCCAATGGTCCGTAACGAATAAAAGCCACCCACTTTTCACGACCACTAGCAACTGGGCATGAAACTGCCCACTTTATTTTGCCTGTTACGCTTGCATGCTCCTAGTCCGCCAAAAAAAGGGTATGCTTCTGTGCGATCTACATATCGCACTGCTGCTATTCGGTAATCATTAGAGACTATCTGATAACACCTCGTCAATTTGTGATGACATTCTTTTGTACGGTGCCGTTGAGAAATGATTTTCCACTATAAGAAAGAGTACTAAGTATTTTGGACAGCTAAAAGCTGAAATAAGATATTGTGACTGAAAAATAAAAGAAAAATTGAGTTAGTAGCCTTATTGCAGCTTTTAACCTGTAATAGCTGCGCCAGAGTCTACTGTTTGTGTTTGTACGTTGACTGGTGTATTATCAGCAGTATTGTCTGTTGAACCAGGACCAAAGGCTGCTGTTTGGCTGTTGTCAGCTAACTGTGCTGCGTTTGTCTCAGTATTGCCTACCAGAGTTAGCCATCCTTCATCAGTACCACCTGTGATTGCTGCGCCAGAATTGACTGTCTGGTCTTGGATGTTGGTTGGTGTATTGGTTGCTGCATTACCTGTTGAACCAGGACCGAATGCAACGGTTTGGCTGTTGTCAGCTGCTTGGATTACATTGGTTTCGGTGTTACCTGCTGCAATGAGACTTAGCCATCCTTCATCAGTACCACCAGTAATGGCTGCGCCAGAGCTAACATCCTGTGTTTGTACGTTGACTGGTGTATTATCGGCAGCATTGTCTGTTGAACCAGGACCAAAGGCTGCTGTTTGGCTGTTGTCAGCTGCTTGGATTACATTGGTTTCGGTGTTACCTGCTGCAATGAGACTTAGCCATCCTTCATCAGTACCACCTGTGATTGCTGCGCCAGAATTGACTGTCTGGTCTTGGATGTTGGTTGGTGTATTGGTTGCTGCATTACCTGTTGAACCAGGACCGAATGCAACGGTTTGGCTGTTGTCTGCTAACTGTGCTGCGTTTGTCTCTGTGT
>DATFDI010000129.1:0-34959 GCA_035252175.1 Nitrososphaeraceae archaeon | reverse complement strand
CATCACAGCGTAGAAACATCAAAGGGGCAAACCCGTTATCTGCAAGGTTATAATATTTTGAAATTTCGTTTATTACAGTGGGATTATTCCATTCATCTCCATGTGGAGTAGCAAATATAGTTGAGTTTATATCATGATCAGACAAACATTTCTTTGACTGAGCTACTTCAAAATTCAAATCTGCAGCAGACAGCTTTGAGAGATCTCTATGAGTCATAGTTTTAGATTCAATGTCTTGACCATCCTTCTGCAATAGGGATATGTCTTGCCATGTTAACCTGGGAGTTCTAGAGGGTTGTAATCCTACCCAGTCACATGTAATAAAAAAACTCGCTTTAAATCCGTATTTGTCCAGTATTGGTTTTGCTGTTATGACTTGACTTTTTATTGTATCACCAAATGTTAGTATTGCTAGCTTTGTAGTATTGTTGCGGTTGGTGTTATCAATTTGTATGTATTGTTGCTGTTGATACTGTGGGTGGTGTTGTGGTGATAATAATATTGCTGGCACCTTCGGTTGTTCTTTCTGTTGCATACCAGAAATCATCTTAACTGGCTGAGGGATTCCAAATACGATAAGTACTAGAGCAATTATACAGAATATTCCGATAGCAATGGAACTGAGCAAAGTATTATTCAATTTTAGATTATGATTTGACCTGTGTAATTTACTGACTTTTAATATTCCTTAACTCAGTTAATTAACAAGGTTATCCTGTAAAACATTCAACGGATTTTGGCAGATAAAAGAAATAGATTATTCTAGTCTGAAGAACCAATCGCTGGAGGTGGTGCCTGTGCTCCAGTTGTCATGTTTAATGGTTTTAAATGCGGTTCTACTGTTACTGGAACACCGCATATCTTTGATTCAGTTGCACTATGGATTTACCGTTAGGATCACATATGGCTGCTTTTTGTTGTGGTGTTAATGATGTGATGTTTACTTGTTCATGAGCAATGCCAAAGTTTCCAAATTCTGCTAGTGTGATAAGTAAGACTATACTATCGGCTTGATTTTTGGTGAAACTACTACAGAAATTAGAATAAACAGTAGAAGAATGATAGCAGATGCTACAAAATACTTCCTAAATACAAAAAATTGCTATTTATAAATGACATGATATACAGAGTATTTTTCTAATTCTGGTATATTCACTTGTCAGGACCATAATTCTTTATAGTCGGTGGCGAATTATGCTCAATTGTATTGCCAGAATTAGAACCAATTTTATTCGAAACAATGATATCTTTGATTTCAATATTGTCAATTAATTTATCTACAAGTGCCTGATGCTCTTCTATAGGTAGATCTATCTTATCTGAATATTTAATTAAATCAATTGCATTGAGCTTCCAATAGTTGTTGGTTGCATATTCAATTTTTTCTTGTGCACTAAAAACTATTTTACCAAAGTAAGTAATTCGATATCTACGTCTAGTCCTTTCGATTAAACCCGCATCAATTAATTTATTCATGACACAATAAAATTGTTTACGAGTCAATCCTAATTTAGTTATGAGTATGTCAGTATCATATTTTTCTTCTGATAGCGCTATATCCTTGAAAAGTAATAGTGCTTTTTGATTAGAAATTGCAGATAGAGTCGAGGTTACAGAAACCATGGTCAATCAGCCTTCCACATGAAAAAGTGATCCCAAACTGTCAGCGGTCCTTTCCATGGCTTTTGAAGCAACAATGGTGTTTGAGCAAATTAAAATGAAATCAAATCCTTTGAGCATCATCTGTAGTTTCAAAACGTTTAGTTTATTTATTAATATTAGATAACCAAGTTAAGCCATATTTTTAATATATATTCAACGCCTACTTCTGATATTTCTAATCGATCAAATGAAATATTGAATTTGGGACTGAAAATTTATCTTATCGTTGCATTTAACGTTTTAATTTGAGAACTCTTCTACTTAGTAGAGAAACTCTCTCGTATTGTTTCTGTTATCAATTACGGCTTCTTCTACTTCCCCTTTTCCCCATCTTATTATAATATTGGTGTATTCTGAATAAATTGGCAAAAGTTTTTCATCACCGTCTCCCCATTGCTTGTACATGCTACATTTATTTTCTCCTTCTATATGCACTCCCAGTGCTTTTTTACCCTCAAAATCCATGAGATGATAACTTACCACTCTTTCCTCAGGAGGAAGAGAACCGTTTCTTGAAATATACTTGAATCTGATAATTATTGCTCCCTGACTCATTATATCGATTATATGGTCAAATGGATTACCATGGGGATACTCATCTGCTATCAGAGGATCCGATTTTACAGTCTCTATATCATAGTACATCTTTGAATATACAGCTAATTCGTTTATGTCTGTATAGATTGCTTCTCTTTGATTATTACTTAAATTTGACGTAATTAGGTTACTATTATTGGTATTGTTGTCATTGCCATCATTATTCTTCAAATAAAGATATCTTTGAAGATTCCCAACTATTTTGTTTATCGCGGGGAGATATTGTACTCTGTCTAATTCGTTGTCTGCTGCATACCCATGTTCTGATTTACCGGCCCTTATAAAATTCTCAGCCAGCTCTCCTGGGATAGCCAAAGCCCTACATAACCGTGGTATATCTAATATTTGCCTATACTTTTGTAAGTAAAATTGGAGTGAAATGCTCAAATTTGACTTGGATTCGTTTATTATTCCACAGAGCGCATTCAATTCATCCAGCGTTCTAAATCGATAGCTAGTGTTAGGATCGAAAGAATATAGTCCCATGGCTTTTCGTATTATAAGTGCATATGAGTATAATTTGCTCATATATCTATTTCACTAGTTGGCTAACGTATGATCTAAGCTTGATGAACCCGCTAATTCAGTTGACTAGTTTGATTTTTAACATACTTTAAAGTCTTGCCAAACCACCTTGGGCCCATTAACTACATGGGTTCACATACTAGACACGTTGATGTTCTCATCACCTCGTTGAGCGGCATATGACTATTGCCAACTAAACTTGCGACTACAATAATCAAGGAATTTCACATATATGGAAGACAATGGAGCATCGGAACGGCATCAAAAATCAATTTTATGGCAATTGTTGCTTTTGGCAGGTTTTTAGGTCCATCTATTACCCTTAACGATCTACAAAGAACAATCTTAGACTTTCTCAATAGCACTAGTCTATAGATGATGATCCGGATAAGAAATGGATTGTTACTTGGAATGGCTATCTTCATAGAATTAAGCATTTTCTAAAATGGTCATATACAAGGTACAATAGTAATACGCATGATAATACTATTGAACAATCAAATTGGCAAACGACAGTCTTTGCTATCATTAAGGAGAAGAATAAAAGGCCAAGCTCATCCTCTGAAACTGAGATTTGGGATAAAGACGAGCTTCTTACTACAGCAAAATACAAACCATATCAGAAATATCCGACTCAAAGAAATGTGTGGTGAAGGTGAGATACTATATAATACTAAAACTGGAGGCCGTCCAATGCTACTTACGTATTCTTTCTCCTACGTAAGAGACTGGCTCAATCAGCATCCTTTTTAAAATGAGGAGATAGCTTCTTTGATGGAGACAAGTTTTTCAATGACGAGGGTGACGACTGGTTTTAGCCAACGATGGAATTCCTTACTAAGCTATTGTAGATTGTTTAGTATAGCTCTATCATTTTCCTTTACTACATTTTTTAATCTGCCATTTTGCTGTTAATGATTTTGCTTACAAATCATTATCAACCCAAATAAAATCAAAACCTGTATAATTTATAAATACTATATGAATTTCAAGATACCTACTTTTCTGATAGTGCTTTCATCATTTCTTTTACCTGTACTAAATACAGCTAATGCTCATTTGAACTTTTCAAGGTGTTGGCTTACTTTTTATTCCAAAGTGGAGGGTTGTCATTTATCGTACTCCAAGCATCATCTTCTGAGTTAACACGCGATACTGCAAGATCGCTAAAATACTGGTCAAGCACATTTTCTCTTTCCATAGCCAATGGCGGGGAACAATAGTCTTCCTCTATCCATAACGCATAATCATGGTTTTCCTTATCTATCCTAGCATTCTCAAGAACTGTATTGCAGGGCTTGTCCAAATGGTCTCATTTTGGATATTTTGCCAGAGGTTAAATCTTTGTGTAAATCCTCCAATAGCTCCTTTTTGGGTCTGGCTTTGACCAAATAGAACGTCATATAATAATCACTATGTCGGCATTTCATAAAAAGATGGTATACACCGCTTGAACCTTCATTAAGTTCCAGATGCTTTTTTTGGTCCACTTAGACATTTAGTTTCATATTGTTGATTATTGTATATCTCTGGACATTTTGCGGGCAGTTTTCATACGCTCATTCTTCAAGTCACTCGTTTGTTCTGGCACAGACCTAGAGTCTTCTCCTATCTGTCCGCTGGTAACATCATTCAACGCTTGATCACGTTTTAGAGGATTCTTCCTTTCTACGCTCATTATCACCTATATAATATACAGTATAGTTAATAGACTTGTTCTTACGAAGTTTAATGAACTGTTCATATTTAGAAGCGATAATGATCCGATTGGATGGGAACAAGAGGTAACAGAAAACTAGATCATATTTTTATTTTCTTCTAGCTATTCTACTATGCGATTATAATTTTTATTCTCTACCGCTACCATGGGACAGCTTTACCATCACAAAAAAATCCTCCACTAGGACCATTGTCTGGTAGTGTAGCAGCCCAAACTATTCCTTTTGCTCCTTCCCGTGCTTGACGTCCTCCCCGACCACCCATAGCTGTAGCCACCCATCGGGGATCAACAGAATTTACTAATATGCCAGTATTGACAAGCTCTGCTGCAAGCTTCCTTGTAAGCATATTTAATGCTGCTTTTGAAATGTTATAAGCTGGAGTTCCACCATAATTTGTATGCTGTAGTGAACCTGCAAGGCTCGAGACATTGACTATGCGTCCATATTTGTTTTCTTTCATCATAGGAATAAATGCTTGTGATAACCTCCATGGTCCAAAAAGATTCGTCCTTAATGCTTTGTTTACAACCTCCAAATCTGCATTGACAGCCTTTTGCCATGTGTCATAAAGAATAGCAGCATTATTGACTAAAACATCTAACTTTCCAAATTCCTTATCAATTTCTTTGACTACATTAGAAATACTATTCTGATCCGATACGTCAAGTTGATGAAACTTTACGTCGAGACCGTCTTTTTTATTTAATTGATATACTGCTGACTTGCCTTTAGTGGAATCACGAGCTCCAAGTAGAACTTTTAAACCTAACTGGGCCAATTGTCTGCAGGTCTCATAGCCAAGCCCACGGTTACCTCCTGTCACAAGAGCTATCTTGCTTTTTTTGTCACTCATACCTACAATAATTGAATTTTTGTAGAATCATATATTCTACCACACAAGCAGGAATATTATTATAGTTGCCTCTTCTATTACATTTATTATCCATGGAAAAGATGTATACAATTTGAATACTGCTTCACCGTGTGGTACTGGGCGATTTTTGTATACAAGAAGTGAGGCACTAAAGAGCCAAGGCGAGAAGCAGATCAAAAAGATATCAGTACCAACACTCTGGTAAATCACATAAAGAAGATATTGTGAGTGCTATAATTAATACAAAAGAAAAGTCAATGAATTTATAGGTTTTTCATTTCAATATTTAAATTTTTTATGATTGGCAGATACCTTAACAATCAACTCATTTATTGTCTTTTGCTGCTGTAATATCAATGCCATAAACAATGATTCAGCTGAAAAATACTCGTCTTTAGAATTAGCAGCACTGACTAGATCTTCATTTTCCTTGCATTCAGATAACATCTTGTTAAAGAGAAGTCTGTTTTCCTTCCTTAAGGCATACTCATAGTTACGCCATGAGTCAATTTCTTGAGTTAAGACGGTCCTATTACTATTATCGTTATCATGTTTTTCTTCTTCTTGTCCATTCTGCTTATTTTGAGGTGTATGCATTATATTTTTTGTTTTTATGCTGCACCTTCTTTTTAAGAATGGACACACAAAAGGAGAGGCAGAGGGGGAGGATAAGAGATAGAAATAAAATCTATTCGACATTAAAGGAAATGAACCAGTATTTTGGAGTGTCTTTAAAGATATATTGAGTCGCTGATTGATGAAACAAGATGACAGACTTGGCTCTAGTTGCCATTGCATCGTTTGCGGTTGCTGCATGTTGGACAATAGTATATATCCTACGCTCGCTGCGGTCACCTCTATGCCGAGGTTCTTTCCATTTCAATCCACAGGATTAGAATATGCAGTATCAGCAAACGGCGTAAATATGAAAGTTGAGGAAGGGTCTTCATTATATATTGTGTGGTCTACTTGCTGAAACTAGTAGTGTATTGTATATAATACATTATTTTTTCCCAATTACTCATACTCATCCTATGATTCATAGGAGGTTAAGTATAGCATAAATCCATAGTATTAATACAAATAGAATACTATGACATTGGTGGTAGGAAAATCAAAAGGCAACAAACAAGTAAATAAGAATGCAGCCAAAGAGAAGAGCAAAGATTCTAGTAAAAATAAGAGAATGGCAAAGATCAGAAATAACTTAGGCGGAGGCCAGTCAAGAGGTAAGAGTAAAAGCAGGCAAAAGAAGTGATTTCTTTTTTGGCATGTTTTTAATAGCAACAGGAAATATTGTTTTTTGGTATTATATATGAAGGCCTTAATCTTTGACATGGATGGTGTGTTGGTAGATGCAATGCCATTTCACTACGAAGCAATGAAGACTGCGGTTAAAGAAATAACTAATATTGATTTAGATAAAAGGACGTTCTATCTACTTGAAGGAATGCCTGTTGAAGAAATGGCTCTACAAATATTCAAACTCAAGGGGTATCCTGTTGATGGTAGCGGCAAGAATGACAATAATAATACATCCAACCAGAAATCAGAAGCGATAGCGAAAAGAAAAAAAGAAATATTCAGAGAAATGAACATAATACCAAAACCATATGATGGTGTCAGGGAATTAATAATTAATGATTTGAAGGGCCGCTGCTTGAAAGCTGTCGTAAGTGGTGCGGCAAAACAAGAGGTTGACACTATTATTGAACAAAATTTTGGAAAAGATAATTTTGATCTAATCATGAATGGGGATGAACTGGAAGGAAAAGGAAAACCTGATCCTACACCATTTAAAGTAGCAATACAAAGGCTAAATTTAGACAATAATGAGACGTTGGTAGTAGAGAATGCGCCACTTGGGATAAAATCAGCTAATGATGCAGGTATTCAATCTATTGTTACATTGAATACATCTCCTCTTGCTATAGACGATTTTAAAGAGTTGATATCAGAAGACAGGATATTCAAAGATACCATATCAGCAGGGAGATTTTTAAAGAAATGGTGTATTAATAGTAATGAAAGTTAAAGATGGTGCCTGAATGTCAGAAGATGACTTCAAAAAAGGCTTATTATTATCCGAGATTTCTATGAATCGGCGCAATATATGATGAAATAGTTAGGTCAGCAGCAACACCAAACCAGGCCTTAAGAGAAGGCTAGCCGTGAATATCTATTACAACGGTCATTTAAGTATTCCAGAATGGGCGATGGCGATATTTCATTCATAGAATATCTAAGGGACAGAAGAATTGAGCTTAACACAATATTGGCAGCAGCTGGACCACAAGCATTTTGGAATTGGCTGCGTTATAAATTGCTGTAAGTATGGCCTAACAGAGACTATCGTAAAGCTATATTCTTCGATAATTATATGCTAACCCCAACTATTACTAAATTCATTGAATGGTGTCAACAAACGACCAAACCTATTATTGCAAATAGAAGCGACACAGGAATTATCTAACGTTACAGGATTAATAGACAATATCCATTCCAAGCAGCAAGAGACTGAAGATGATATATTGAATAATACTTTGCTCAAGGATAATGAAATTAAGGAATTAGATGAAACGCTTCAGAATATAATGAATAGAAAAGTAAATGAAAATGACTGACTAAATATGTAAACGAATTAAGCATGTCAATCGTCTATGATAATGGTGCAGCTGCTTGAACGAGAGCAGTGCATATATCTTTCGACCCGCTGAATTTTGAACCAATTTGCTTAGTATTTTCCAGGTTTTACAGAATTTTTTCCGAACAGAAAAAATTACAATTTGTGACCCGTGTTAAAATTGACAATTAAACAAATTAGTTAATATTAGTTTAAAAAGAAATGTAATTCAGATACCATTTATTATCTCTTAAATGATTGAAATTCTGGAATGCACAATGCCACTGTAAACAACGATAGCATATACCACTAATGGAATTGATATGATATTGACAGCTGTTATTGGGAATATTGCTATAATCCGATATTCAATATGTAAACAACTACCTGAAGTTGTTTATGATTATCGGTCCACTCTTCTTAATTTTGTAGTTGTAAAGTTTCTCCACTCCATCATGGTTAGCAGACCTCCTTGGTCTTTAATTCGCATCCTGTCAATTTCATCGATTATTATGATTTCTTTATACTCAGACTCCGGTGAACTTTTGTAGCCCCTGTTCAGTCGTAGATGATCCTTCTGCGAAGTAAACTTTTTTGTCCAGGTCTTTCGCGAATTAATGTATCAGATATCGTTTATATCCTACACGGATAGATTTTATAGAAGTCATTATGATCATGGTAACCAATTACTGTACTCTGACGTGCGCTTAATTTTCGGTATCTTCCGTAATGCACGATTGTCAGTAATTTCAATGATAATATTCAACAGCTCATCAAAGAATAGGTACAGATTCCCCCAATCAGTATATTTAATTGCTTTACTTTTAACGAATTTATATAGTCGTCCCCTGATTGTTACTTCAAAATCCCGATCTGGACATCCATTGTTATGTAACGAGTTTCTTATTTGAGCTGGTGCGTTTAGTATTTTGAATTTCATATCATCATATATATTCAAATGTGTCAAAAGACTTCTCGTATAGCGATAATAGCTGTCTTTTTCAACACCTATTTTGCTTCCTATCTCATTTAAGAAATGTTCTGCATGGAACATGGCATTTGTACAATAGCTAGCTCTATTCAATATGTCGTATTGTAACAAAAATTGGATTCCGTCATTAGGTGCTAACTTAGCATATTTGGGAATTTTCGTGCTACTTGAATTTAAAAGCTCTAAAAAGGTGTCTAACTGTATTAATAACCAAGAGTTCAATTCACTAAATACGACAAAAAAATCGCACCTAGTATCATCGGAGCCGTGAAATCTGCCATTCTCATGGGCCTTTTCCCATGATTTCAACGCTAGATTATTGAAATCGATCTTAGCCGTCTGAGTTTTCTCACGCAGATGTATGTGCATACGGGACATTGGAATGTATCAAGTGTTCAACTTTCAACTCACTATTAAGTGCACAGTCAATATTACTTGTAACCACACAGGTAACAAAAATCCTTTTGTTTACAAGGTAATCTTTTCCACTAATATCTTTCCTAAGAACAACCCTTTGGACTCGACTTGCTGCAAATTGCGCAGATTTCCAATTCATCCACTGGTATTATTTCTTCCAAACAATAACACAATATTTTAAACTAGACCCCATTTTCAGTTCTGAACTGACTTTTAGTTTAGGAAAATTACCTAACTATGACACAATTAACGAGTATTCATAGAACAATATTTAAAATATATCCCATATTTCTTGATTAACTAGCAAGATCAGGTCTTCATTTAAGTATTATAACGCACATTAGATCAACAATGGGGTTGTTACTGCCTATGATTGATTGTATATCATGGAAATGGTGGGCTAGATGATTAGATATTCCATATAAGGACTCAATTGAAGACATATTGCACTCATCTTCTTCAAATAAAATAGATACTAATGTTGTGAAGGGCACTAACACTATTAATGAAAAGACTAACTTATTTTACGGTATTGAAGATGCAACGAAAGCGGTTTTAGATTTTACGTCTAATGCAGATACTTCAATAGATGCTTGTATAGATTACACAGCACCATCCGTTATGATGGGTGTTGATGTAATTAAAAATGAGAGACTAAAGGCCAAAAATAGAGGAGTTGTCTTTAGATATATCACTGAAATAATCAAAGATAACCTCCCATACTGTAAAGAGTTATCTGAATTTGCAGAGGTTCGCCATCTAAATGGCGTTAAAGGCAATTTTGAAGTAAGTAAAAACGGAATAAAAGGGGGAAAAGGAGAATATATAGCGACTGCAACTTTACAAGAAGCACAACCTGTTGCTCAGCTCATATACAGTAATGTCAAGGAAATTGTAGAACAGGAGCAGTTTGTATTCGATACTCTATGGAACAAAGCAATCCCATTTCAGGTTAGATTAAAAGAAATCGAACAGGGAATAAAGCCAGAATCCATAGAGATTATTGTTGATCCAAAACAAGCGCTAGAAACGGAGTATAGGCTGTTGAAGTCTGCAAAGCAAGAAATCCAAATAATCTTTTCAACGGTTAACATATTTCTTTTGCAGGAACGACAATTAGGTATTACCCAAGTTCTATCCAATCTATCAAACCAAGGTGTTAGAGTTAGAGTTTTAACTCCTATGGATAATGATGTTAAGGAGTTAGTAGCATCTAATCTAAAAAATCAGCAACCGAAAAAAGAGGCAAATCAAAAGAATCAAGCAAACACAAATAATGATAACATGGACATGGTATCAACTATAGATATACAAGATATTGTCCCAAGCTCGTCAATTAACACCAAAATAATTGTAGTAGACAAACAAGATTCATTGTCAATGGAGATAAAAGATGGAGTAAAAGATAATTTGTATGAGTCAGTAGGATTATCTACGTACTCAAACAGCAAATCAACTATAGCTTCCTATTATGCCATCTTTGAAAATATTTGCAAGCAAAATCAGTTATACAAACAACTTAAAGATGCTTATCAAAAAGTGGAGAATACAAATGCAATGCAACAAGAATTTATCAATGTAGCTGCACATGAATTAAGAACACCCATCCAGTCTATTCTAGGCTATGCAGAATTGCTATTAGAAGAGGAGACAGATGATAGAAAAAAACATGCACTCATGGCAATTACTCATAACTCAGAAAGGCTTCAGAAATTGGCATCAGATATTTTGGATATTGCAAGAATAGAAAGCAACACATTCCGAGTCAGTATGGATCCATTAAATCTGAACAGTCTATTGTCCAACACAATAAAAGATTATATAAAAAGACGTGAGCAACGCAGAACTTTAAAGGATACAACAAAAGCATCATCGAACATCAATATGGGTAGTAATAATGATGATGACAGAAGTAAAGGTGGCGAAAAAACAACGAATACAAAATTGTTTTTTGAATCAAGACTAAGAGGCGAAGAAAATAATAATAGTATCATTATTGAGGCTGACGAAGGAAAATTAACTCAGGTCATAGATAACATCCTTGATAATGCGTTTACGTTTACTGATGCTGATGGGAGTGTGACGGTTACATTAGAAAAACAAGAAGCACAACCCCAGCAGCAAGAACAAAAGCAACAACAACAATACGCAAATATTATTGTTAAAGATACTGGAGCTGGAATAGATCCTCAAATACTGCCAAGACTATTTACAAAATTTGCTACGAAGTCCCACAAGGGAACTGGATTAGGTTTATACATCTCAAAAAGCATAGTAGAATCCCATGGTGGTAAGATATGGGCTGAGAACAATAAAGATGGAAAAGGAGCAACGTTTACCATTAGTCTACCACTATCTACCTTAAAAGCTAAAGAGCGTTAAGTTCTGTAATCTCCATCAATTAGAATGCTTATTACATATTCGATCCATTTTTGAAACATCTAGCAATGAATGACCGGCATTAATAATGAAAAGAAAGGCAAAATATTGCTTGTAGACGATGAACCTGATATAGCATATCTTGTCAAAGTAGGATTAGAGCGCCATGGATTTCGAGTCGATGGCTATACGGATCCTGTATTAGCATTACAACACTTCAAAAGTGGACTATATCAGTTGTTGGTCTTAGACATTAAGATGCCTAAGATGGATGGCGTAGAATTACTTGAGAGAATTCGAAAAGAAGATGAGAAAATGAGGGTTTGCTTTTTCACAGCATCAGAGGAGTTTGCTTCCAATTATAAAAGTGTATTTGAAGACTCACATAGGTTCCTCTTTATATCAAAACCAATATCCATTCATAAAATGATTCAAGACATCGAGCGGTTTTTAAACAACTAACAATCCCTTGTATAGAAGAAGAATGGATATCTCTTGCTTATGTAACCTCATATGGTATTGAGATTATGTGTTCATATATGCAAAAGTTTTGATAATACTGAGACATTAATTCTCACGTTAGAGTAATGTTTGTTTTCATTACTCATAGTATATACTCTCTTAGTGTATGTTCAACAATTTATTAAAACAAGACAGCTCAAGTAGATATTCCTCCTCCTCTTTTACTCATATCATGTATGACTCTATTTCGATTAGCAGGTTGCCGAGTATGTTGAGTAGCCCCAGTAACAGAAATTCGGTCACTTTTATTTTGCTTGTTGGTCTGATCTCCCAAGGTATTTTCTGGAGTTTCACCAATGTATGACGCTGCAATGTCGCCACGGTTCCTATCACGTAACTCAGAAGCGACTAATCCTCTAATTTGACTAGCAGTTACCGTTTTATCTTCTGTTCTTTGTTGGGCCTGCGGCTGTTCATTATCGTCACGGATAGGGTCAACAGCATTTCGAGCTATGTTATGTTGATCGTTCCTTCTTTTTTTTGGTAGTGAATTTTGCTTTCTGATTTTATTTGAAACATTCTTAGCTACATCTCTTGCCATGAGAAACGGGACTCCTGACCTGCTAACTGTTTGTGCCATCCTATTAGTATCAAATCTCTCACGTCTGCCACTAGATCTCTTGACTACTATCTGTTTTTCCCTCATTTTCTTGATGTTATTTGTTCTCCTTTTCCTGTTGCTGTTGCTGTTCTTCTTCTTCTTCTTTGTTTTTGGCCTTACATTACTAACCCCACGAACGTCTTTTGTCGATGACATGTTTTTCTTATTAGTATCATGTTTTTTCATTTTGGAATCAAGTAAGTATAGGTCAACAAACAAGATATAGGATTAACTTCAATGTATGGTGAGTTGGAACTCACATCTAAAGCATTGAAGACTGATTGACTTATCATCAATATTCCCAAATTGAGATGAATTATTAAAAAATGATTGAAGTTGCTTATGATGATGTCACATAATGGAGTAGTAGATTATGTTATGAACTACTGCTAACTGTTGTTACTATCTTTGGCCATAACTGGTCTAGCATTATAGGTGTATTTGTTTTAATCCAATTTGCCATTGATTCTTCCTCAGACAGATTTTGTTTTAGTATTGGTATTGCGTCTTCGAAATTAGACCTCTGAACTATTTGGATAAGCATATCATAAGCTACTATCTCTGCATTTTCTATGATTAGATCTTGTTTTGTTCGGAGTAATTCCATCTCCTCTGGCACTGGGTTGTCAGTACCTCCAGTCATAGATTTTACTGTGTCTTTAACCGTTTTTTTAATCAATGAAGTAGCAGGTGGTTTTAGTATCGGTAAGTCAGCTTTAGAATCAGTAGGTTCCCCGTCTAGTCTCCTAATTAACTGTCGAAGCCTATCTTGTTGAGCCCTTGCTTCTGCCAGGTGTTGTTCCATTCTTTGTTTAGCTGTTAGTATAGGTGTTTGATCTATTCGAGCTTGTAAATAGTCTACTCCTGCGTTTTCGGCAGAGAGCATCTCATTGAAATGTTCAACAAGTTTAGAGTTAAGACCACTGCTATTACTATTATTATTATTGAACATGTCTTACGCATAGTCTACATGTCATTTAACAATTTTAATTAAATATTTAGCAGCAAGTTCTACACAAGTGACTAAATCACTTAAAAAGCACAAAAGAATGGTAAATAGTTTCATAAAGGAACACATCTTGTAAGTAAATCTTATATTATCTAACTCGAACATATCTGACAGCTGAAGAAATGCCTCAAATTAGATGCAGAGTTATACCAGAACCCGAAGAAGGAACAAGACAAATACTAAAAAAATGATAATAATGCTGAGCCATTTATGACTGGAAATGGGGAATTAGATTATATTTGCGCTCAGTATGATTATGTTATAGCTGAAAATGTTTCTCAGGGGGAAATTTCTACTGACACTGAATTTCAATATCCCTACTGCAACGAGTTCAATGAAGTTTATAACGTGTAATCTGCATTGAGTCTACGCATCATTTGATATCCTTGTTGGCTATGCTATTGCTAAGCCTTTTCTTGTTGAAATTGCTGTTATATAGTAGTAGTATAATTTGTGGTTCTTACTCCTATCTACTTATCAGAATCTGCTGCGTATTATGTATTTCAAGCAGCGGGAAGACGGAGAACCCGCTGCTTGATGCTTGCTCATCATAGAAAGCAATAAAACTTAACTTTGCTTTCCATGATACATACGACAGACACAGCAGTACTTGATGCTTCTACTAATTATATATAACAGTTTTAAGACATTTATCCATCTTGCTAGATTATGATATTTACTAATCGCTATAAACTGGTTTTTAAAATAATTATGTTCCGATCAATTTGCATTTATTGAAAAGAAAAAAAGAGTTGTGGGTTGAATTTGGTGTTGGCTAAATTATGGCCTATCAGGTAGGTATTTAGCCGCCACCAGAGTTGCCGCCACCAGAGTTGCCGCCACCAGTAGTAGTTGTACCAGCGCTAGTCATGTTTCCAGCTGTCATATTGCCACCAGTTGAGTTTCCGCCACCGCTAGTTGCATTACCTTGAGCTGCTGCTTGTTGTACAAAGCTAATAGCGAACATAGATGCAACGAGCATTGATGAAATGACTGATGCATATAGTGCTATGGTATATTTGTTATTCATCGAAAACACCGTGATGTACATCGGATTTATATCTTTTATAACAATTCAATAATGCCGTATCAGAATTTTAGAAGGACATACTAACCAGATGACAGGCAACATTTATCGGTTATAGAGATTGTCTATCTAAGAAATTCTGGGGGAGCACAATAATATATAGATCATGAAATTGCTGCCTAACATTGTATATCGGGGTGATCAGCAGCAGTTAAATGTATTAACTTTCTGGGTGCATGTACCCTTCCTAAATATATGTAATTTTGTGTAAATCTTATGATATTATTACCCTCTCCTTTTTTGTTTTAGATGTTGTTAGCGTTGTAAGGTCAGCAATAAAACATTAAACAATGATTTGATGCAATTTTATAGTTTAAAGTGATTAATACAATTGTGTGTATATGACGCTCATCGCAATATACTATGATGCGTTGGTCCGCATTCTCATGCTATGTATGCTTCTCTAAATATACGCAGTTTTAAGAAGATCTTATTGCTATAATTTTTTAAATTTATTCTCTCAGTATATCTCTTTTTATAATATCTGGCATCATCTAAATTCTGGAAAATTGCTTGTCCTCTAAAATAACCGTCAAGATCGTACAATGCTACTGGTTGCCAACGTTCAGAGTAGTGCTTACGAATACGTTTTTGTTTTAGGACATAATACAAGTGGTCTTTGTTCTACCATCATTATTTGTGTAAATATAGGAAATAAAAGCTTCAGTTTATATCGATTAGTCAGCTATCATTTTCATATAAATACAATAGACAGATCATTAAAAATAAACAGACAATAATCTTTTCTTCATTCTGAAGGTATTACTTTACAATAACTTTACCAGTCATAGTTGGGTGAAACTGGCAGAAATAATTAAACTCTCCAGGGTTATTGAAAGTATGTGAAAAAGCCTGTGCATAATTCAAAATATCAGAATCAAATAATTTGCCTTTATTATGGTCATTGAAACTAAAGCCAGTTGTTACTGTATGAGTTTCGACGTCATTATCTATCCACGTTATTGTATCGCCTGTCTTGATAATGACTGGATTAGGAGAAAAAGCCTTGTTGCCGAGATACGCAGCATCTGGTACAATTGATATTATTATCTTATGAGGACTTAATTCTGGCGCTGGTATGCTTATCATAGTATTGTTGTGTATATCAGATTGGATCTTGAGGATCTTATAATGGGTTAGATTTACAGCTTTATAGTTAGATAGAATTGACAAAATAAACATCAAAACAATGATTGATTTGCTTATACAGAATAATTTTTCTGTTGAATCACTTACAAACACTAACCCATCCGATCTATCCTGTATTCTTGCTATTGATCAAGAAGTTGCTACGATAATATTGAATGCAGTAAATAAGAAGAACCATAACCACAAGAAGACGCATTCATCACATAGAACTTGACTATAGGATGCGGTATATTCGATGACTATTAATGACAGGCAAACCTTAAATTATTTTCTACAATGGGCAAGAGGAGATATTGTAGAGTATATTTTGTCATTATGTCTTACAGGAGCAAGGTATGAAGATTTCCTTGAATGGATGGCTGTATTGTCTCCTACCACATTAAAGAAATATTTGTTTTATCTAATTGAATATGATCTCATTTTATACAATGGACACAAACAGGTGTATTTCATAAAAGACAGAGGGTTAGACATATTATCTGCTATCATGGAAGATAAAAGTAGATAAAGCAACATAGATTTAGCCCATATTGCCAAAGGAACATGTTTGTATTTTAGATATACCAGTCATGAATTTTATCTGGCATATGACGTCTGCAGCCGCGCTCTAAATTAGTATCACCTTTAAATTTATCCCCGCAGACATCGCACTTAAATTCTTTCTGCTAAAGAAGTCAAATTCCGTAGGATTAATGCTCTTAATTGTTTTCTATCTTAGATATATAACTGTAGTTTATGTGTAATCTTACAAGAGATAATAGAAACTAAAATCTCGAATTAGCTAATGTGGTTATTAATATCACATCCGCTATGCTATTACTGGCCTGCGTTTGTAGATAGAAATTGCTTATTGTTGTGCAGGGTTTGCGATTCTTGCTCCTACCGATCTTCTATGAGAATTTGCTGTCCTTATTGTTCATAGCCATTCATTCCAGGCATCTGATATCAGACATGATAAGGCTGCATTCCTTGCAATTTATCTTAAAATCTTCTTCTGATCAATTTTTTTAATTTCTCTTTGTAACCAATCCTGATAGGATATTATGTTAGATATTCTTTACTGTCGAAAGTATATTACCATCTGCTAGCCGTATAACGAGCACGATTTTATGGCTAGACGCGCAGGACGTCAAATTGATTCATTTAATATGTACTCTTCTCCAATATACCTCTAGTCTTCCTTCCAAGTATAGCTTTATGGCTTCTAGAAGCGTCTTACCCTCTAACGTACGTCCTTTCCTTTTTATTGATTCCAGTGTATCTGATTCAGAAATCTTGAATGATTCTTGACAAATGATTGGCCCTTGGTCAAGGTCTTCGGTTACGAAATGAGCAGTACAACCCACTATCTTTGCCCCCCTCTCATAAGCCTGCACATAGGCATAAGCACCAGGAAAGGCCGGAAGGAGTGATGGATGAATATTAATAATTCTGTTGGGATATCTCCAAACAAAATTTGGAGTTAAGACACGCATGTACCTCGCGAGGGCAATTACGTCGATATTATATTTTTCAATTAATTGTAGGATGCTAATTTCTGCCTCGTGCTGATCACTGTTGTTAACAGTATAAAATGGTATTCTAGCATTATCTGCAAGTGACTGTAGAGTACTCTCTGTTCCGATGATAACTTTAATGTTAGCACCAAATTCGTTCTTGCTGTTCGAATCCAAAATTGCAGTGAGACAATGATCTTCTTTACTTACCAAAATGGCAACATTTTTGATCCGATTGGCTTCTTGGTAATGAACTTTAATTTCCATCTGCAATTTTTTTGATAGATATCTAAGTCCCTCATCAAGATCTTTTCTATCGATGCTTTTTTGAAATGATGCTTCCAAGTGCATTCCAAATAGCCCTCTGACCACATTCTGGTTTATCTGTTCGATGTTTCCTGCATTTCTGAAGATAAAACTAGTTATATCTGCTACAATACCTTTACGATCTTTTCCTACGACAGTGACTTCGATAACAGTTCTTTCATCATTAACAGTATCATTGATACCCATATTACCTGCGTTGGCTATATCTTCTTGCTATAAAAAATCTGCGTATAGATTGTTTTACTCATTGATTGATGTGTGCTCACAACACATCTAAATATGGGATTATGAATTTTTGTTCCCAATGAGTCGAAAATAGAACTTTTATGAATATATAACTATAAACATATCTAATATACTTGAATTAGATGTATTACCAGGTTCCTCTTTTTGTAGAGATAAGATTAAAAACTTGACACAGTTTACAGATGTCAATTCATCTCAATTTCATTTTCTTCTTTATCTTCATTATTTCCTTAGTTGGACGTTACATGTTTATCCACTTTTGTAAGAGATATTATAACTTGAAATAAATTAATTATGTCTGCATATTAGTACACATTAAATACTACAAAGAAATACTTATTGAATATAGGCTGACATATATACAAGTGGACTATTCGATCTATGTATCGGAGGTATCTTCATGTAAGCTAATGGAGCTTAGTGAGATAGAAAAATCGTTCCTTTTCAAAATTATGAGCGGTCATGACTCATCTTACAAGATTACCTCTTATATCAGATCCAGAAGGCAGCCTACAGCGTATAAAAATGAATACATTACAATAAAGCGGCTTCAGGAATTAAATTTAATAGAAGAAGAAGGAAAATTTTTGGGGGGGGCAATAACTTATAAATTAACTAGTTGTGGCCTGTTTTATATATTTTCGAATGTGACCACTTACTCTCCGAAGCTACTAGTAAAATATCAAGACAATGTATTGTTGAAGACGCTACTTTATCAGTATTTTGAAACAGATACTATAAAATCTTGTACTGCTCGTCTTTATTCTATAATAACACATTATTTGAGAACGTGTTGCGAATCAACTCTTTATACACTTAATATGATCAAAGGTGCTGGGAATACCGAAAGTTGGGGCAGATATATTAAGGGATTAGAATCGGAGTTAGAGTGGCATGTTAAAACTTTAGGATTTAAGATCGCAATAATGTATAATGAATCAAACATACTTGGAACAAGCCCTGAGATCGATAATGATAATGCTAAAGTGGCCTTTTATGAGCTAGAGAGTGCAATGAAAAACACACTCTCCAAGGATAATAGGTTTATGGGCCTATTGGATAGATTACAAAAAGAGTTTCAAGAAGGGTATAAGGAACTTGCAGATTTACGAAGACAAAGATACTAGCGACACGGAATATTTAATCAACAAAGAACAAATTTTAGCTATCCTGGCACATACACGCGAATTATAATATTACACTTTTTATTACGCATACCACCAGCAATTGCAATCACTATTGGTGCATGTACAAGCAGGATCGTCAGCTTCATTGATGTCAGTATTACGTCAAGTTTAACTTTCCAAACATTGTGCACAATATTTTAATATTAATTTGATAGGAATTGGTATCTAAGATTCTATTGTGTATATAGGTCAGCATCAGCAATTATACAACCCGTCAGAGCATGAGACACACTTTTTCAATTATACGAATTCTCTATCTATCAGCTACGTCTTTTATTTTGGAAATTTAAGGAATTCGCGGCATAATACAGCAAACGCTATTGCAATTATAGTCAGAAAATAAAAATTAAATCGAATAACCATATCTATTGAAGCTGCAAACCATATAGCAGCTGCAGTTGTCAGGTTGGTAATTCTTGTATATGATAGGGACTTAAATACAAAGCGGAAATAATAAAACAAGCCTGAAACTTAATAAATAGTGTATATACTCAATCGAATACACAAGAACTAACATGAATAAAAGAGTTTTAATCCCAAAAAACTACACTAAATTGAGAACTCCTAATAATGTTTTACTTCATTTTACGATAGTTCTTCCTCTTGTTCCTTAGCCATTATCCATTGTTTTCTCCTAAAATACCAAAATAGAAAAGCCGCCACTGCAATCATCAAAACTAGCACAATTATAAATCCTATTGATACATTGCCGAGATTAGTTAAATCAACGCCGTTCATGCCATATACCCCAGCAATAAGGGTTAGTGGCAATAATATAACTGTGAAAATCGTGAGTCTTCATTGTATCGTTCATTTGCAAAGACACGTTGGCCATATACAGGTCACGAGTAGAATTAATAGTATCACGAAATGATTCTACAAGTTCTATTAGCTGGCTAATATCATCATATGCTATTTGCAAATACTTTACCTCTTCGTTATCTCTTTCCATGTGTGTAAGAAAATTTATTATATCCCTTGCATGCCAAAACTGTCTTCTCAATATTATTATCTGTTTTGTTAATGTATCCAACGAGTCAAGCATTTTCTTTGAAGCTCTTTTGTGTAGTGATTTTTGCTCAAACTCAGTAATAGTTAATTCTATTGAAGTTAAGAGCAACTCATATTTACTAATAATTTCAGTTATTATACTATAATATAGAGCATTTATTGTAGCTTCCATAATTTTTTTATTTTTCTGCTCAATAGTATGTGAGTATTTACCATCAGGTCAACATCAGAAGAATGGATAGTAATAAGCCATCCTCTTCCACAGAAAAGATATACAGCTTCAGTTAGTAATGTTCCAAATGATTTATACTTCAAATCAAGTATTAATGTAAAAGTATAGCTATCTAAGACACGAACTTGTGGCTTCTTTGATTTATGAATAAGGGTCTCTAATGTCTTAGCATCAAGATCAAAGTTCTTTTGAATGGTAAGGATTTCTGGGGGAGACGGATTAGTAATGTCAATCCACAAATTATAGCCACCTCTGATGTCTTCTTTATTTCCACCTTGTCTTACCTCGTGCTCGTTTAGAGGATTATAGTTTGCAAATTTGGATTTGTCGAGCTAATTTATCAATATATGCATAAAAAGAAATAGGAGGATGTCTTTGCAAGATACTTTCTATGAATTAATATTGTATATTGTCGAAGATTTATCATTACCCCACTTTTGCCATAACTCTTCAGACCATACAAGCGTCTTTAAAAATGACTGATTTACGAGCAAATTAAATTATTATCAAAAATAAATAAATAAATAATAACTCACCTATGTCTAATAGGACGAGAACGTTCGATTGAAAACAAGAGGCAATATTGCAATTTTTGATACTTTTAAGACTCGTAAGGATAAGTTTACTGGAGAGGCAAAGAGGCAAAGAGGCATTATTGCTCATCTTGCTACGGAGCAGAGTCCTGAATTACGAACTAGGACCTCAATTGCACATGCCATAGCAAAGAAACATGATATATTGTGGCAAAATATCTATTCTGGGATATTCAAGGATCTAGAAGATATTTTAATTCCATCAGGTATAGTAAGGATAGGCGGTAGATTACCATTACGTCGTGGACCTAGAGCTCTACAACTCGAAGGAGTTCCCTTTTACGAGCTAACCGAAGCAGGATTAGTTGTTGCTTCGTGTATAGAAGAATTAGGTGCCAATAGAATGAAGTTATTAGAATCATACATATTGTCTATCCAAACGGGGGATCAGAGTCAAATGTTAATGTGCATGGGGATTTTGCTCCTAATAAGAATAACTCCTTGCTTTGTCTCTAAAATCATTAATGAGTATATTCATGCATATAGTAGAGGTTTAATTGAAAATTTAACACCCATTGACGTCAAAAAATTACGATATGTCATATCAAAACAAATTGCAGTAGAAAGAGAACTTGTTGGAGCCTTCGATATGTTGCATGAAGACCAGAAAGAAATCGTCAGAAACTTTTTCAAGGTAATTAGTTAGAAAAGAATCAATATGGTAACATTCAATCCCAATAATTTAGCTCACTTTAAACTAGTCTCTATATAGTTATATACCATAATCCTTTTCTAGAACAATCTTATTCTTAATACACTATGTCACGAGAAAAAATGACATTACCATTTGAGGTGACTTACTCTGAAAAACCAAGCAAGAAATCGAAAAATATGAAGAGATTAGCAGTAATTGTAAAACCTGAAAGTCTTGATGAAATGATTTCATCGCTCAAAGAAATGGGTCTTGACGCTACCATATATGATGTGAAAAGAGCAACAAAAGAGAAGAAAGAAAGAGTTGCTTCGGGTAGAGGAAGTGGTACACTTGAGCTTGCATACACTACAAGAAAAATTGTGGCAACCGTAGTAAACTCAGATGATGTAGATGGGGTTGCAGAGAGAATAAAGAAAGCTCTCGGTGGAGATAAGGCAGTTCTTATGATTCAGCCAGTAGATGACCTTGTAGTGCTCTGAGTTAAGGAAAGATATCATATAACATACTTAATCGATTTCCACTAATCGATAGATAAAATAAATAGGCTTCAGTGTAGAAGTACATTCGCATCCCTACAATGTTTCTTTTCTCGAGTACTTGCTTTACTAAAGATTATTCCTAGACTATATCCTTCAATGATTTCTACAAGCCAGTGGGAGAACGATTTGCATAACTAAAACCCACATGTGTAAGGAAGAATTGACAATACTTCGTGTTGTTCTCTATTAGACACAGAAATGTTCATTGACTAGGAGTTATTAATTATAAGCACTTTGAAAATTGATGTTTTATCTGTAGATACAACAGAGTATGATAGATATTGTTATTTGGTCAATAACAATTATGAATCCTAAAAATATGATAAGTATAGTGAACCACTATTTCTAGTCATTTATAAAAATAGAGAAAGCTAGAAATTATTTACGCTCTTTATTAGTGCTATTTACTTGCTTTATTATTGTTTTTTTTCTTTGATAATGATGATTCATCCCCTTCAATGTCATCTGTTCCTCTTTCATTTACAGTAAATCTCGCATCCGAATATGGATGGTATGGAGAATCTATCATCTTCGCTATTCTGTTTTCTCCAGATTTTCTGAGATAAATTCTATAAGTTGAGGCATGTCCAAGCACATTTCCGCCAGCCGCTTTTGTAGGATCACCAAAGAATGTATCCGGAGATGATTGCACTTGATTTGTTATGACGATAGCTATATTGTATATCTCTGCAAGCCTTATAACTTTGTGTAACATGGAATTAAGTCTCTGTTGTCTATCAGCTAAAGTACCTCTACCAGCAAACTCTGCCCTATGCAAAGAGATTATACTATCAATTATAACCAATTTAGCTTTAAAATCGTCTACATATTTGCCCAAGTTCTTTATTATTAACTCTAAATGTGAGCTATTGTAGACTTTGCATACTGCTATACTCTTAAGCACTTGATCTTGTTCATAACCTCTAGATCTAGCTATCTCTTGTATTCTTTCAGGTCTAAATGTTCCCTCTGTATCTATATATATTGTATTGCCATCTAGCCCACCTGAGTCAACAGGCTGTCTTGCCATGGCGCACAGTGTATGACACACTTGTGATTTTCCAGATCCAAATTCTCCATAGAATTCAGTTACAGCCTGAGTCTCTATTCCTCCAAGTAAAAGATCATCTAATGCGCTAGAACCAGTAGAACATCTTAACATCGATCTTCTTTTTTCAAGAGCTGCATCAGCGGTGACAAACTCCTTCTCTAGTACCTTAGAATCCCTTAGCAGCTTCTGAGCTGCAATTACAAATGCTGCAGCGCTTTCTTTTGAAGCATTAATGTCTACGGCCAATTCTTCTGCACTTGTTACTGCAAGATCCATTACTGAAACAATACCTGCTTCTTTTAGCTTCTTGGCAGTTGTAGGACCAATCCCTTCTATATCCTGTATATCCAACTCTACCGTAGATGATGGTAAAGAGGCTTCAGACTCTGTTATTGAATTTGCACTAGTATTGTAATCATCACTGTTTTTTATTATACTACTGGTATTATTGTCATCTCTGTCAGATGTGTTACTCACGTATGATTTTTTATCTGCCATGTTACTAAAGCATTTATAGCTACCGATATTAATAGTGGAATATACCCGTTAGGGAGGGAGAGAGTAAGGTTAACATAGCTCAAGTTCTTAACTATTTTAACTAGCAACAGAATGCAAATTCTTGTAAAGTCGTCTTTGGTATGCTCACATCTACTCACAATATTTGATTACGTAGGCTTTGGCGATAGGTGAAAATATGCTTATGCAGTTGAAATTGATGTACGTGGGGACTGAAAAACATACTAGAATAGTTGTTATATGCCACAGTATTTTATGTAACCAAAAAAGATCAAACCATTCCAGATAAAGCTAAATTACAATATAATTGTATAACACATCCTGTCAAGCTATTTTATGTACTATAAATATGCACATTAGTCATTATTGTGGTATATATCAGAGACTTACAAATGGTTACTTTTCTTGACTCATCCTAAGCCTTTCTCTACCTTTTTTGTTAGCCGGCCTTGTCCTTAACTTTCTTTTACAACATAAACAAAAGGTTCCTTGCTGGTATAAATAAATTTCACACATAGTACAATATTTGGTACCAGAGACATAACTTGCTCTGCCTGCATCCATTTTTTTGCAGATATTTCTACAAACCATTGGGGAACCAGCGTACTATATACTAGGATAGCATAAAGGATTATAGCACTATTAACAGAGGGAGGGAGGGATAAAGGATCTAAAACTGAATATATATGATGTACAATAAACAAGCATTCGTTTAATGAATAGCCAGTCATACAAAGTATTACTAACTGTTACTTATGCATAGTATATGTCTTTTTCAAGTACTTTGAAAGTAGCTGCAATAACTATTGAAGAGAGTAATAAATAAGGATCGATGTGCTCCTATGAGCACAAAATTCACTATAAGAATCATTTTAGATAAACAGAAGAATATATTTGCTTATGAAAGACGTGCTTACGTAAAGAAAGGTAGGTGCTTTTTTAAATTGCTGTTATTTAGTCTAGCCGTGAAAGTGGCACTTTTGCAGAACCCCATTATACTGACAATTACCTACGCTTCTGAGGTTACGATCTGCATTTGCTGCACGGATGTCCTGGATCACTACAAATGTCGCTGCAGTCAAACCTAATACTGCCACGATAGCAAAGATTGCTAATGTTGTATTCTTTCATGGTATTATTTGATATTGTGGTTACGTTAGGTTAAAGCTCGACAAAATTATAACAAAACTGGATGAGACTTTGGATCGTTGACTTGGTTATCTAACATTAATAATTGAGAGCTGCATCATATGATGCCAAAACAAGGCAACCATTTCATTGTCTCGTACCGTCTACTCTCGAGCTGTCTATCCCCCTGTGATAGAGATATGGCGGTACGAGATGTTCTATCCTTCTGTAAATTGCTAAAACTTTAGCGCTAATTTAAAAGCGTCAAAGATGTCATGATATGAAGTAGACTCTTTATCGAGTGTGCCATTTGCATCTACTGCAGTCCTAAGCGATTATGAGTTTGTCAAATACTGGATTTGTGGCAATCCTTCGAGACTCGTTTTCTTCGAGTATGAGTTTACTATGTCCTAACATTGGCTTTGATTCTTTATTGAAATTAACAGGACTACTTTCATACCTGCAATGGCAGCCTCATCACTCCAGCCCTTGACTTGTATTGAGCGATTTATTCAAGGTAATCCGGTCGCTCGCCTATCTGCAGCTTTAGCGATCTTATAAACGAAGGATTAGCACCGTTTATGTAGCATCTGGTCACATCATAAGCAATTACTTAGCACAATGTATTAGATGATATTCAAAGTACGATACCAATGAACGATACACCGGGTTCATTGCACTGTCACTAATTGCTTTGTGTATAAATTGACTAACCTGAATACTTCTCAACGTAGTATTTAGGTATTATAGAATTCTTAAAGATACTCCTTAAATAATATATATTGAGACAATATTATCGAAAGTCTATTTATTTTTGGTCGAACTTTAAGAAAAAATAAGTAGAAGAGCCTCTTCTACTTTTATTTTAACTAACTTTAACTTTAACCTGTACCTGTGCTTCCTGCGTTACTAACTTGTACTTGAGTATTTATCGGGGCGTTCGCAAAAGCATTCAATGACCCTCCAGCGCCATTTGCTTGATGTGCGCTGTTGTCTGCTGCTACTATTGAAGTGGAGCGCGTTCCTCCTACTCTTACACTTTTTCTTGCTTGTGCATCGTGCCCTGGAATTAATGTTGCTGCTGCAATCATGAACACAGCGATTGCCATGATAGAGGCTAGAGCTACTAGTTTCGTATTATTCATTTTTCCCTTGTTATTAACTTGTCACTAGTTTGATATAAAAAGTCCTTATGATAATTCCGAAAATAATTCCGAAGATAATTTTGAATTTTGTTATTATAAAAAATTCGTACGAGTGTACATAGAGAATCTTAGTTGCAGACTGTCGTAGTCGTTAGATTAGATGTGTGCATGTGTAACATTTGTACACACATTTTCTTCTATGTAATTGATGCGGCAGATATCATGCATATTCATAGAACAAGCAAGACTTGTTTCATTGTTGTTTCTCATAAATGAATAAATGATAGTATTGGACTGAAGGCTTTTCTTTTTCGTGTAATCAATCATTGATATCAATAATGGGGCTCCGTCTGCGCTGCTATAGTATGGATTCTCGATTAGCTCCAGGCCTATTGTGCTTGTTGACAGAGCCAGCCTCGTAGATTATGCAGCAATCTGAATTCGAGCAGATCATACTGCCGTCTCGCCTCTGGAATAACCTAGCGTCCCACGAATCGCACCATGGGTGCTCTGAGTCGTCACCAAACGATGCTCATTTCTGTGGCTGTGATTGACCGCTGCATTCATGTGGCAACCCTGTATCCTTGCTGAACGGTTTCCATTTTCCACTCACAATCTTATCCTTTGGATCAAAATAGACTTATGTCGCTGTAAAATTTGCAGTTGGATTGGAGTATGTCTGCGGTGATTGCTGCTGATATTGATTTGGTTGCATAGGTAATTGATAATGCAAACGCTCATATTTTACAGATACTTTGCAGAACAATTAAGATTGTGAACAGTGATACAAAATATGCTTTAGAATATCATGAAGCGACGAAACATTCGGAAATTAGTATACAGCTGTCACGTCATTCTCTAGATTGGAGTAACAAACCCGGAGCTTTCAAAATATATACTAAATTACCATCAATACCCTTACCAGCTGATTTTTCCCAACCAGATATTGATGCCATTACTTGTGTCAAAACTGTCAAAGCAATTAATTCCACGACATCAGATGTGGGTAGTAGTGTTCTCAAACTGGATATAAGGAAGCTAGCCGAGATCTTATTCTTTTCTGCTGGGATTACAAGAGAAATGAGGTATACTTATGGAAGTTATTATATGCGGGCTGCACCTGCTACGGGAGCTTTATACCCTATTGAGTTGTATGTTGTTTGCCAAGATCTACCAGGGTTGGATTCTGGGGTGTATCACTTTTGTCCAGGAGACTTTACGCTTACAGAACTTCGTAGCGGTGACTATAGAGCTAGCTTGGCAGCAGCAGCAGGAGATAACAAGAACATAGCTACATCGCCAATTACGATAGTTTTTACTTCGATTGCTTGGAGAAATGCATGGAAGTATGAAGCACGTTCGTATCGCCATTGGTTCTGGGATTCAGGGGTCATAGCTGCTAATCTCATAGCTACAGCTGCGTCAAGTCGCCTAGAATCATCTTTAGTTTTGGGTTTTGCCGATGACGTAGTAAATCGCATGCTATGTTTAGATGACAAAAGGGAGGCGACCATAGCAATGGCCGCCATCGGTATTGGTTTGGCTAAGCATTCTATTGTAACAAAACTACACAAAAAAATTAATTCCTTGCCTCCCCCAGAAGTTTTACCGCTATCTAAAAAAGAAGTAGTGTATCCTGAAATTTGGAAAATACACCGAGCGTCTTATCTATCTGATCGAGAGCAAGTTAAGCACTGGATTAATTGTGGTACTGAATTGAATAGAGAAGAGATAGTTCGATCAACGAAGTTAGAATATAATCCAATAAATAATATGAAATTGTCATCAGAAACCTACTCAGGACATAGTCTAGGAGAAGTCATACTATTGCGTGGTTCTAGCCGTAAATTTGCCAGAAGTTCGATTTCCTTCAAAAAGTTGTGTACTATACTTGAAAGTTCGACTAGAGGAGTTCCATTAGACTTTCTTACGGAAAACCATGGCGAAGGAAAAGAAGCAGCAACAACAATCGATATTTACATGATAGTCAATAATGTCGATGGCCTTCAGAGGGGCGGATACTTTTTCAATCGCTCTCGTCTTTCGATAGAGCAGCTTAAGAATAGAGTACCTGCTAACATGTCGGGATATCTCTGCTTAGGGCAATCTCTTTTTAGTGATGCCAGTGTAGTATTCTTTTTAATGACTGATTTACTAAATATAGTAAGGACTTGTGGGAATAGGGGTTATAGGGCATCCCAATTCGAGGCTGGTGTTATTGCTGGGAAAATCTACTTATCTGCCTATGCTCAACAATTAGGAGCATCAGGTTCAACATTCTTTGATGATGCAGTCACAGAGTTCTTCTCTCCCCATGCGAAGGATAAGAGTACAATGATCGTGGTTGGTGTTGGGATTCCGGGATACAAAGCTCATCCAGGAAAAGTTCTAGCTGCAAGGTTGTCCAGGCATCAACTCTTATCCGGAGAATATTTTTGAAAAGTGCTTCATACAAAGTATTGCCGGTAGCTAATATTCCCTCATGGGAAGTATTATTAGTACATTAACCTAGCTATATCATACTTGTATGTATATGCATTCAAACAAATCGATAGCCGAAATATTAACACCACTAGTTGATGACTTACTTTTAGATGTAAAGAACGATAAGGATACTCTTCAGCATTACTAGAGGAAAACATCTCTCTTGCAACTGAAGGCTCTGCAAAGGTTTATGAACTAGTGTTAAAAATAGAACAAAGTTATCGCAGGAAAATGCATTGACTATAATCGAATATATCTCAGCAATGAAAAGAGGGATAAATCCAAAACTCTGATAAAAGATATTAACAGTTTTTGTCAGATTTATCAAGAACAGTTTTAATGTGTGGTGGTAAATTGGTTTTACCATTTTTACCGTTTAATAAATCCCCTGAAATTCATCATGGATTACTTCAAGCTAGAAGTATAGGTTGCTTTAATAGTAATGGGATGTTCTTATTGTTCTCTTTTATATGCTATTTTCGCTCAGATTTGAATTGTAGAAGAGTGTCCGTTCTAAATTGATGCCACTATTATTGTTCTTGTTCAGCAAATTTTTTCAAAAATTTGTCAAATTCTGTTTTAAAATAATCTAATACAATCTTTCTATTCTCTGGATGCGCCTTTCCATACCTTTCTGAAATAAAATGCAATACGCTAAGTAAAGATGCTGAGGCATGCGAGAAAGAAGCGGCATTTCTCTCAAAAACAAACATAATTTCTTGGTTTAACTGTTTGACTTTTCTCTGTTCTTCCTCATCCTCCTTGTCTTGCTTAATATTAGTATTACCGTTATTCATAGTTCTATAATCGCAACCCTTAATCTAATAACAATTAGCCTTAACTTTGTAGAAAGGTCACTATTACCGAATATGTTATCATGGGTGGACAAGGTGCAGTATGCATCATGTGAATACCTTTCGTGTACCGAATCTAATAACTTATTTTGAACTTGTAAAATACATTGCTGCGTTAAATGAATTTCAATCAAATTACAGTAGAATATGTCATTTCTTTTTTGATTCTCTTTTTGCTTTTCTATAACCTTATGACTTATTGATTCGACTACCAAATTTTCCTAGCAATCTGCTCCTTCTTCTTACACTTTATATTTGTCATGTTACTATTTTTTCAAGTATGATAAATCATAATGAATGATGATTATTCTTACACATTCAAACCTAATCTGACATGGTGGTGAGTTCCCTTTATGTATTAAAATCTATTATAGTTGAATGTATGGAAATACTTGAATCATTTGGTTGGATAGCGTTGGGCTTTATACCAACAATGTGTGTATTACGAATAGCTTGGAAAGTAGATGCGGTCAAAAGCAAATCTAAATACAAGTCAGAACAGGGGAAAAAGGCATCTCCAAATGTATCATAGCAACAGTGACAGTTCAGAATTGTTTACGTTTAGTCAACTGTTATTGCAGATTCCGAGACAGAATAACAATAGAGCTTTAACAGGCAGGACTAAGGATTATGATAACATTAAACTATCTTTACCTGTTCTCCACTTTTTGATTAGAAATCCCTGCAAAGATATTATCCGCACTGGTGCAAACGCAGAAGAATATTATCACATTGAATTGTTATGTAATGAAGATAATGATACAGAATATGGAATACAAGCCTACGGAGATGAAGCTAAGGAATTGTACAAAGAAATTAATGGATTAACTGCTACTGCTCCTACCACGTTACTAGAAAACGGCTATGAGCATCAAGAGCAGGACCAAGACGGTAAAAAACCAAAGTTAGTTATGGAAGCACTCAATTTCATAACAGATTCCAGCTTTCACAGTGGTTGTGTTTTGATGTTCAAAAAGTTTCGAAATATTTGTGTATATAAGAAAAAGACAAGACGAAAATAGACAAGAGTATACCGATTTATGTATTAAGAAAGACAACTCGCAGAAAATGTTGAGCAATGATGCTTTACCACGAAAAAAGCGCAAATCTTTCATATACTGTCATCGTACGTATCCACAAGTGATTTGAATCGAGCCCTCTAAAGTATAGTATCTTGCAATTTGCGATTACCACGTATTCTTTTATTATGAAATTATCCGGTCGTTGTGAGTTAGCAAAAGTTCTTTCATTTTAGTTTTCGTAGTTTTTATTTTATTTTGCAAAGATAATTTAGGCCCGAATGTTGCAATCCCATACGTAGCTACTATTCCCGCTGCTACCATAAACAAACCCATCATGGAGATGCCACCACACATGATAGGCAGATGATAGGCTTCTATTCATATAAACATTAGGGATACCTTTTACATTTACTAATTCGAATTACGCAATTTTGTAAGCTAGAATATAGTGCGTAATACAGGTTCCTTTGTGACTCATCGAAGTATAGCTGCCATTCGTATGGTTTCTATCATACATGTCCAAAAGTACAAAGATCATAGATATTAATCGAAGTCTAAGGGCTAGCCGCTAAAACACAATACCATTTCAAGGCTTTATCATACTCAATATTCACTTTATGCAATAAATGTCATTGGCTGCAATGTATCTTGATAAGAATCGGCTACCTCATGAGATAGATGTCCGACATGTGTAACCAACAATATTTCAATATACGACAATTACAATATATAGTATTGTCTTAATTTAAGGTGAAATTATTACATTACAATGTTAAGTCAGTTTTAAATTATTTGTTCAATGTTATCAAAAGTAAAACAGCATATGGCAGTCTTGCGAATTCTTGCTACGATTATAGGACTGGCATTAACAGAACTTGAATATGCTCAAGATCACATATTGAAAAGAGATGCCCTATAGATGGACGTTGGTAACCGTTACATGAAGCAAGCTATCCTTACTGCTTTGGCCGATACAGACATGATAAAAATCTTGGATTGTGCAATGTTTAAAGAAAAATGTGTTGGTGATATTATAAAAGAGTGCGGTTTAGCGCACACTACAGCGTATAGGAAAATCAAATATCTTCTTGACCAGGGACTGATTATTTGTACTAGAATGGAATTTACAGAAGATGGCAAAAAGTTTAGCTTATTCAAGAGTGTATTTAAATTACTGAATGTCAAATATGAGTACAATAACCTAGTAGTAGACGGAGAATATAATGCAGATCCTATAGAGAAAATATCGCAAAAACTATTTTCACTTGATTGATAATGAATTAATTAATTAGATGCTAACATAATGATGGAATTTTATAAGCTATTGCTTGTGTATGCCATTACATATACATAATTAAATGATCGGCTACTGATCAAAACTATCCGCTAATCTGTGCTGCCTATTTCGAAAATAGGAAAACCTCAACCATATCGTTATGCTGAAGAAAATCATGGATATAACATGAATTTGTAATCCAAGACTCCGTAGATTTCGAGACATATGTAATAATCCATTTTCTTGCAAAGTACTTGCAGTTTCTCCAATAATCCAAATTATAACAAATATGGAAATTTGTGATTGAAAAGTCTTGATATTTCTAGATTTAAATACAATCCATAAAAATATACACAATGATATCAAAAGCATAGGCAGAGTTAGATTTTCAGAAAAATTTAGAATACTATATCCTAAAGAATCCATGTATAGTAGCGCCACCTTTTTGTTTTTCTTTTAATTTAGTGAGAGAATTTGGGTATAGTATCCTCACCATCAGAATTGCAAATACCACAAGTACTATAACAGATAATGGTTCGAAAAATCCCTCTGCAAGTAAAGTATAACCAAATAATGCAAAAATATGATACACTCCATGCACCATAATAAATGCAGTCAACGTTAGTGTTATTGTTCTTATTTTCAGTTTATTACCAGCCTTTATGTTTATGCTAATGTATATCGGGATTATTGCAGCACTAAAAATAGCAATAGTGCTGATAAGGTGAAGTAGATTTGTATGGAACAATTAACTTCATCTGTATGATATACTTCAGTACAATAAAAGATTATGAGTGCAAATATTAAGGCGGTAAAAATATATATCTATCTTCTTAAGGACCAGATACTACTTGTACTGTTCCTTTCATTGTTTGAGGATGGTATGCACAATGATATGTAAATGTACCAGTCGTTGTTGGTTTGAACGACAATTGACCTGAACTGTTTGGATTTATATCGCCACTTGATGAATGCTCATTTGTTGTATCTATGATCAATTCATGTTTTGTGTCTGTAGGATTTTGAATTTTTATCATATTCACAGTATTTGCTGATGCTTTTAGTGTTGGATTTATTGTTCCATTGCTGCTTACCCATCTGTATAGACCCTCTGTTTGTTCTTTTGCTGACAATTGGATTATATTGGATGCAGAGGACGATGCAGCCGTAGTATGTGATGTATGGCTTTTGTCAGAAGACGAGATATGTTTTGCTTCTGCAATAGGTATCGTCTGTATGGAGTTTCCTTGCCAATTGAAGGCCATGCCAAAAGCTAGTATTGCTGACAGTAGCGAGGCTGACACCAGTGAAGAGTATAGCGCTTTTCTGTTCATAGTCTTTAATGCGGTCTTATGCTATTATAAAATAGTGCCGAATACCACAGTTGGATTCCAGACACGGAATTCACTTGATCTCGTATAATTTCTACAAACTCTATTATCCATACTCTACCCATATGACTTGTTCTATCAACCATCTAAGGAAATATCATATTCATGGTGAATCTGGATGAGTAGCATCATTTAAATAGTGTTCAGGATCTCCCCATATTGTCACCTCATTTCAAACCTCAATGTGACCTAATTATGTACCTTAGACATGTTTAGAAATTTCATGAGAAAACTAACACAAGATGACCCAGTGAAAAGAGACACTGGTATTATAAAGATTTTTGAGAGAATACGGTAAAAAGAGTTCTTTTGAATATTACTGATATTATTGCTGCCTTCTTTAGAGGTACATGTCTTGCATTCTGACGCTTAACCTAGTTAAGCAATCATTTTTAATAAACTGCCCGCTCATGTGCCTAGATCAAATGAAGAAAAACAACAATAAAAAGAATATGCCAATTGCCATTATAACAGTTGCTATATTATTGTCATCTATCTTTATATTGTCAAGCGCATCTAAACCAATATCAGCTCAGACCAGCAACAATAGTAAAGCCTAAACTGCTGCCAACAATTATAACACTTTTAAGAATTGTCTTTCCAATGCCGATTCCACAAAAGGTTATGCTACAAAAAAAGAAATTAGACAATGTATCACTCAGGCATATCCTCCTCCCCTAAACAGCACTACCAGTACTAATACGACCACAGGCGTTGTTTCTCCCGCTGGGTAGGTAATAAATTGACATGCATTATATTTTCTCCGTGAAATTCAGCTACTCATTTGTAGAGGATGGTTGTTACTACAGAAGCAGAACATCAATCAATTCCTGAACAGATAGCTGACTAATTTCTTCCATATCCTGATTGATAATCATGTTATGGGTCAGATAAATAATATGAAACAAAAATAATATGATAACAATAAACAATTTGCAAATAACTGTCCAGATTTTGATGTCAATTTAGACCTTTTTTGTTGTAGGATTGTTTAATTTTACGGTGTGTGTTTGAAGTAGATTCAACTACTAATGGAACTTAGTATACCCATCTTGTAGCATTCCTCTTTAATGGAATTTGATAGTCGCCTTTCTGCATATGCTCTGTTAATACATGATGTTGCATATCACCCAAGCATTCAAATTTTGTATTACATAGCTTGAAAGTATGCTATCTTGCTCTAATAACGGATCTTCTTTGGATAACATTTCTCTGGTCAGTATATACACATTATAAGGTATAAACCTAAGTTAACGTAGTTATCTAATATGACTACTATGCAACGACGTTTCTGATCTGCAACTATTTTTCATATGAAGGAATAATATACTATCTAGCTTAAGACATGTTTTGATACTTTGTTCGAAATATTGTAAAGCCATCTGAAATATGTTATGACACTGTATATGCAGGTATTGCAAAGATATAAAATTCCAGTATAAGAGAACTGGCTATAAACTTTTTATGCGTTTCTAGATTCACTCTCCTTAGATGTTAATCATAGCTGTTACCGATTTACTCCGGTAACATTTACGCTAGAAAAGCCTTTCGAAGCAGGGTCATTTACGCATTCATTTCTGGCTGTAATTCTATTATCACCTTGCTTAATAGTAGTGTACTTTGATGTAAGTGCAAAATTCCATTTTGAA
>DATFDI010000128.1:0-5089 GCA_035252175.1 Nitrososphaeraceae archaeon | reverse complement strand
CCTACAAATATTAGAGCGACTCCTATTCCTAATAAAATACCGCCCACTACATCTAGAGGATAATGGCCACCCACATATACCCTAGATATGCATACAAGAGCTGCTTCTATAGCCAAAGCTATTGATACCACAAGTTTTCGTAGCGTGTTGTTGAATAATAGCAAAGCTACAGTTGCTCCTGCAGATACGATTAATGCGTGTCCTGATGGAAAGGCAAACTCAAAGTCTGCTGCTGCAATTAAAAAGTCTGACTTTGGTATTATGGGCCTCGGTCTTGCAACAGATTCTTTTGCTATTACTCCTATAGGTATCAGAACAATCATGGATATTGCAATAACTATAGCTGTTTTTTTGCCTGTCCAACCGCCTAATGCAAACAAAAGTATTATTGCAATAGGCCAAAAAATCTCTCTTCCATAATTTGTTAGTAAAATCATTAATTGATTGAGTATTTTGGAATGGGAATTGTTTACATCTAGAAAAGCTTTCGAGTCTGCTTTTACGATAGATGAAGAATAGCTATTATTATTATTATTATTGTTGCTGTTATTAATAACACCGTTAAACTTGATTTTTGGCGAAACTAATATGGAAAGTATAACGAACAAAGCAAGCATAATCGCAGATGCAACGAAATATTTCTTCAAACTAAAAGTGTCTTTTTTAGTGCTTATTTATAAATGATAATAATGAGGTAATATGTATCCTGTATAGAGGAAGAAAGAATGCCAAGGTAAACCAACAAACATGAAACTATGCTAATTATTATTACTACGCCGCAGCTGCTGCCACAGCACTAGCTGGAATATGCATATTGTTTTGTCTTCAAATATAATAGGAAGGAATTCTTAAACCTGCCCTGCATGGTGTTGCGAGCCATCTATTGATAGGATATCTCTTTTCAGGGTGACGAGCATCAGGCTATTAGAGCAGAGCAGTACCCCCGCTGCTTATGTGTATACTTGATGCCTACAGAGAATAGGGTAGCAACAATATGTTATACTCTGATATTTAAAAAATTTAAGACACATGCTGGCAGCTTCGCACATGAGTAATAATAAGAATAGAATTTTCTCTTAGCTCAATTACATTTTGATCTAAAAACTCACATGAACTAAAAAAACTGTAGCCCTTACAATATTATTGTTATTTAGTTGTTAAATAGCAAATAGTGCTAAACAGCGAGCTATCTATCAACAATAATGCACAAATACCAATAAAATAGGAATAAACACTAAAGTGCAAATGATGAATTATTCCCTACAATCATTTAATATTATCAAGTTTAATATCATTACTGTAGGTAGAACACCATAACCCTCCTATTGAGACCTACACTCACAGCAGCGGGGAAGAGGTGAATCCCGCTGTCTTTATCATTATATATAATTCTCCGAAAGTTGTTAATATTATTTTGCTGCAGTAATTAGGTGACTTCTAGGTGGTTGCTCCTCTGCTAAAATATCCAAGTGGCTAGTCTTCTATGCGCTCCAGCCGCTTTGGTGATATTAGCAATTAATACATAGCATGCTAAATTCGGGACTAAGCTACTATAGGATCTGTCATCTCATACCAGCAAGATATACAGCAGTCACAACAATCATTATAAATCTGGACTTCATTCTTTTTACATTTTTCACATATCATATATATAGATAAAACCATACTTTCAAGACAAAGATAAAAAGCTTGGATGACACTTTAGTATAATATAGAAATAGAAGACATCCTTATTTTCTAGATGTATTTGACCAGATGTACAATTGGATTGATATAAAAAATTAGAATTCCAGAGCAATTTGCTAATCCCAATAAATACCTTTAGAAGTGTAGCAGGAATGTTGTATGCATAGAATTATACTATAACAATGTTATAAATCAATGGTTAGTCTGCCGTCAAATGAAACGTCAAATAGCTGTCACGTAGAATTGAAATGGAATGGAATGGAATAGTTTATGGGCGATATATCGAGTATTCCACAGATGATTATCTGACGATCTAATTTGGATGCAGCTAACGCAAGGAAGAGTGTTAGCTATTTCAAACGTTATTTGTGTATGTATTAATGTTACATGAAGTTTAATAGAAGCAATCACGAAGGACAATTGTCGGGTAGGGGAGCATTGTATACCATGATAATGGTGGGCAAGATGAGAGCACATTATTGTTGTAGAAGCAGCTAGCGAAGATAACAACGACTACATTGGCTACAATAACATCTTTGTAGAACGTCGTCAAGAAAAACAAAAAGACCCATATCTCAAGAGGATACTCATAGTAGACGATGAACCTGATGTCACCTTAACGTTTGGTGTTGGTTTAGAAGGATATTATTATCAGAATAATGAGAAAAGAAGGTTTGAAGTACATGCCTACAATGATCCAGAAGTAGCATTATCAAAATTCAAGCCCAATTTTTATGATTTACTTTTAACCGATATTTTCATGCCACATATGAATGGGCTTGAGCTATATCAAAAGATAGTGGAGATAGACGCAGATATCGGAGTGTGCTTTATGTCTGCAGCTGAAGTAAACATATATGGACTTAGGGAAGTTTATCCAAACGCGAGCTTTGGATGTTTTATCCGAAAGCCAGTAACAATCGACAAGTTGGTTAAGCGATTATTAGCAGAGCTAGATTGATAGCCATTTTTAATACAATTATATGCTAGCTTCTAATCTGTATCTAACAGCAGGGCTATCTGGAAGTTGAATGAAGCAAGAAAAGTTTTACTTGTAGATGATGAACCAGATAACAATAGAATATTTACAATAGCTCTGCGCGATAGCGGGTTTGAGGTAGACGCATTTGAAGATCCTAAACTGGCATTATCTACATTTAAGACCAATAACTATGATTTAGTTATATTAGATGTTAGGATGCCACATATACAAGGTGATCAGCTATATGATAAATTAAGAGAGATTGATAGCAAATTCAAGGTTTGTATTCTAAGTGCTTTTGGATTTGAAGAATATAAAACTCGTTTCTCGCCCACTACATCAGCTAATGATATTTGCTACATTAGAAAACCAATATCATTAAATGAATTGGTAGCAAAAGTTAATGAGGTGATCTAGTGGGAGTTGGGTAGGCTATTTCTGATGATAGACAAAATAGCTGAGAATAACAAGATCAGGGATAATTGTTCATCTAATCATTTCAATTCAGAAAGCAAAAATACTTCTTGTGCTGTAGGCTTAATTGACATTGGTGCTTCTCCAGTAAGGATTCTAATTGTAGATGATGACCCAGACCTTACGTCACTATTTAGGACAGGTCTAGAGGATAGCGGATTCGAAGTATACAGCTATAATGATGCTTTAGAGGCGCTAGCAAACTTCAAGCCTCATTTTTACGATTTATTATTATTGGATATTAATATGCCAAAAATGGATGGATTTGAATTATGCGGAAGAATACTGGAGATGGATGTCAATGTTAGAATTTGCTTTATTACTGCTGCAGAAATAAATACAGATGGATTAAGAGAAGTGCTTACCACAAGTACAGGATGTTTTATTAAAAAACCAATATCAATTAGCAATTTGGCTAAAAGACTAAAGGCAGAACTAGAGTAAAGGTTTCAAGCCAAATACAGGCAGTGTTAGGTCGTAGGCTTGAAACTGCCCTTGATGAATAGTCTGATATTTTACTTTTCTTGTTTTACTTGTGCTTGAGCTATGCTACCTATCTCATTTAATGATCTTGGCTTTGTCTTTCCATTATTCTTACAGCTTTGCTGTGATGTTCAATTAGTGTTTGCTGTTGTTCAGCGGATAGCTTATCAAAATCTCTGGTGGTATAGGCAATATCCTTTCATCCGCATATTATATTTTCTTGGCAATGATAATTCATACTCAACAAGCTCTTTATGCTTGGATTTAAGAGAATAAGGACCCAAGTCGGCCAGTAATGAAAGACCTTTCTTTCCCAATCTAGAATAATTCACTAGACCTTTCTTAATATATACTAGGGCTGATTGTTTTTATACCAATTGGTTTTCCTTGTGGCATTGGTGGAACGTTCGCATGTTGATAGCCACTGCATGGATGGTAGTGGGGAAAAGGTCCTTCTGTACGTATCGATTTAAATCCACCGTCATAGGGAACAGATGCTTCATACAGTCTTGAAGATTGATCAGCATCACGATGCGAGCCTATCTTAGGAGCCCACCATGGTTTATCAGTACAGGACTGAGGATTTGTAGCCTTGTTTAGCATAAAGATCCAAGTTGACTCCCTATCTATCAGTGTATGTTCATTAGCTATATTGAATCTTATGCCGTCTGATTCACAATTTTCTCCTGAAATATCCATTGCAGTAAATACTCTACCTCCTGGCTTTGGAGTATAGATTTGCGTAAAGCTTGACTGATTTGAAAAAAGCTGTGTTGGAGGAGCTTTTCTACCAATTAGATAATATAATGATACAGAGAGGATTAACAATAGGGAAAGAAATAATTGATATGGAAAGCCTTATTCATAGCATCTTTAGCTTTAGATGTTTTGGCTTTGAGTAATTTTTATGGTAGCAATGGCGGCAGCCGCGGAAGCCTTAATCCTGGAATGTCTGGTAATTGTGGCAATGGTCCATCAAAGTTAGGTAACTGATTTTGATCTTGCGATGGTGAACTAATCACTGTCTGCGGCCTAGCTTGTAAAGTTGCTGTTAGATCCATTATCTGTCCATTTCTATTTACTGTAAGCTTGATATTATCTCCTACATTCTTTTGTGATTCAATATAATTTATTATATCATCAATTTGCCTTACAGGATGTCCATCAACTGCAGTTATGATATCACCTGGCTCTGATGGTGCGTTAACACTATCGCCTTGAGGCAGCCCTTTTAGACCAGCTTTGTAAGCCGGACTATCAGGTTGGACAGAAGCCACTATTACTCCTTTATAATTCGTAGGCAAACCCATAGCCCTTATTAAATCAGGAGTTATTTTTCCACCTGAGATTCCAAGCCATGGATGAGCATAACTACCATTTTTTATTAGCAATGGTACTTCTTTAGCAATTGTGTTTGATGGAATTGCAAATCCTACTCCTGAATACACACCTGTACTAGAAAAT
>DATFDI010000127.1:0-2408 GCA_035252175.1 Nitrososphaeraceae archaeon | reverse complement strand
AGTAGAGGCACCCTTAGGGATTGATACGTCTATAGTTGCAGCAAATGCAGGATGTGCCTTATATGGACCTAAAATAGTTATGGCTAGTGATACAGCTATCAGGCTTATAGGCAAGATTTTGTTGTTGTCATTCTTATTGTAGCTCATTTCAAGTATGCTCATATTCAAAGTTGGCCTATTTAAAATTGTGTTTTGATAGCACCCGTTATTCATCATTTGCATTTATGTGCAATCACTTAATGCATTTGATTCTGAGTTAAACAATCATTCAGAATAAGTCGAAAATAATGTATATCTTGCATCGAAGAATTGAACTGGCCAAGGCTACAATTGAATTGAATTCTTCAATGCCTTTCAATATGCTACCATGAAGCTACTCGCATGGAAAAACTTGATCTTCCTGGACCTTCTGCTATTGTGAATTTATATGAACCTATATCAGTATTATTTCTTTAATTAATTAATAATGGTGTAATTGTAAGGTATATGCACATATATCTAATATTGGACATGATGGCAATTATAGACACACGTTAAACGGATAAGTTTAAAACCATTGGTCCATATAACATTATGGCTATGGCATTAGCCGTGGTGTGGACGTAAAAAGCCCTAACCAAAACCGCATTCTTAACAATACAATGATGCTGATAATGCCTACTTGAGTCATACATAGATGGTAGGGTAGGTGACAACAGACTCGAAAATGACATTCAAAGGCATTGAAGAATTCGCGCTTCTAGCAATTGGAGCCTTAGCTGGTGCGTTTCTTCGATACAAGATAGCATCTTCGCCTATATTATTAGCCGGTACGCTTCCAATTAATGTGCTAGCAGTTAATGTAATTGGTAGTTTCGTTTTGGGGATATTTTCAGTTCTATCTTTGCTATGGAATTTGGATACAAAATATTCTCTTTTTGTTGCTATTGGGTTCTGCGGTTCCCTCACTACTATGTCGTCGTTTGCACTTGAAACAACTAATCTTATGGATAGCAGGCAATTTTATACAGTAGGGTTGAACATAATATTAAACGTTGGACTGTCGATTGGTGCTGTATATGGTGGCAGAATTATAGCCTCAACTATTTCCACATTGCAGTTTGGGAGGTAGAGAAAACTACAAAATGATGCAGAAGATGTGGTGTCTTATTATTAGAATAAAAAAGAATGACCAACTCAGAGGTAAACGATTAGATAAAGTGCCGTAGACTTTTTGATGGAAAGTAGAATTTCTGGAGCAACAGTATGGACGGGCGTGGATGGGTTTGGTAAACGCAAAAGAGCTGCGATATAGTTAGAAGGAATAACCATCAACATGCCTATAGTCATAGAGGTAATAGAGGAGATATCAAAACTAGAACCACTGCTTCCGCAGATAAGAAGAATGGCTGGCGATAATGGGTTGGTAACATTGCATGAGGTTAATGTAATTTAAGTTAGTGCGTATTTAACAACACCAGTGTAATTATTGTGTGTCCATCAACATAACAATTTCATTTACTATTTTCATAAGCTTATTGGTTTTCTCATGAGTAGAATGGATGTTAGAAAGCGAAGAAAGGGTGAACCTTATTTCAAACTCTTCATATAAAGCAGCTCAAATCTGCAGCTGAACATAAATTATACTTATATTTACCATGAGCTTGGAAGACCATTATACAATATTTTACTTTAGCTTGTTGTATTCCTTTTAGTTCTCTTAGCTTTTCCTTGTACTTGGAATGTCTTGGTCTTGTTCTTAATTTGTATCCACAGCATGGGCATAAGAGCCCATTCCATTTTATGAATAAGTTACATTGGTGACAGTGCTTATTCCCAACAGTATAGCGACCAGAGGCTTTATAACGTATACATATTCCTTTACAAGGCATTTTTCTCACAGACTTTAGTGTACACTTATACGCTAATTTGGGGCTATTAATCTAGCCTAACTATGTTAAGCGAGATTTTAAAACTAGTCCTTATATGAGAACACATCAGAATTCATTATTGGTATGGCTATTAAGCAGGTTCAACTATACCCAGTTATTGTAGCCGGTGGAATGTTAGCATGGAACATAGCCAGAAAAGTCATGCTCCTGCAGGTGTAGGCTAGCTGTTATAGCATCACGGTTTTAATGGCAGGAGTGCGAGAGATTGATAGGAAACAGCAACCATATCGATAGAATATTCAAAAGAGCTTATATTACTGTATACTTTACAAAAAAACCTTATAATTACCAATGTCGATATTGGTTGTCTGTATTTGTAATAATTTCATTTATCTTTTTCACTAGGTCATCTAGTGCTATTGGTTTTCTTATGAAATAGACATCAGAAAGTGGAGTAGAAATGGAGGAGGAGCTAAACCTTGTTTCGAACTCTTCAGTATAGCGTTCACTATATGCAGTCAGAAAACACACTTTGAC
>DATFDI010000126.1:0-21929 GCA_035252175.1 Nitrososphaeraceae archaeon | reverse complement strand
AGTAGAGGCACCCTTAGGGATTGATACGTCTATAGTTGCAGCAAATGCAGGATGTGCCTTATATGGACCTAAAATAGTTATGGCTAGTGATACAGCTATCAGGCTTATAGGCAAGATTTTGTTGTTGTCATTCTTATTGTATCTCATTATCAAGTATGCTCATCTCAAATAACGCTTAGCCTATTAATATTGTGTTTTTTAGCCATTCGTTTTAAATCCCTTCCGTAGTTCAATCGATAAAGCTAAAAATCTGAACAGTGCAATATTTACAAGGCAAAAAATTAAACTTTGAGCACGAAAATTGAACAGCAGAGTAGAGAAGATCTAAGGTTGTTGAATTAAGAGCAAGTGGCAGACAAATAGTGTTCTAGGCCTTTTTGTACTTTATTTTCTACATCTTCACTCCTATACAAAGGACATGATCCTTATGGTATCATACTCAACATCATCTTTTACAAATCATAAACATATGTTAGTACTGCTGAAATACACCAGCCACAGTTAATACCACTAAGGTGGCTGCTTTGTATATGGACATGAACTATGCTAGCAATATTACTTCACTTGACCATCTTTATTATCCTTATAATAAATTCAAAACGATACTGAGTTTGGGTTCTCATGATCCAAGATACTATGATGAAATGATAACAAAAGTCAATCTTCAGGCAAGGGAGCAACAACAACAACGGGAACAACATCTCATGATGCGTGAAACAGCTACAAGTAATGATGAGAGAAAAAGAATACTGTTGGTAGACGATGAGCCTGATATATGTATCGTTTACCAGATAGTATTAGAAGATGCTGGGGTATCAATGTACCTCCTATACGGATCCTGCCAAAGCACTGCAAGAATTCAAACCTGATTATTATGATTTGGTCTTACTTGATATCAAAATGCCTATACTAAATGGATTTGAGCTTTGTAAAAAGATAAGGGAAATTGATGAATTAGTACATATAGTCCTTATAACAGCTTAAGAAGGGTATTATAAGGAGTTTAGAAATTAACACTATCCAGGACTAGCTAAGATAAACTATATTCAAAAACCAATTGGAAATGACGAGCTAGTACGATTAGTAAATATGATAATAAATATAACAATAATAAATGACTTCACGACGACGAGAAATAATAATAAGACTTCATAGCTGTTGACAGGCTCATCAGACATGAGACTTGTGAAATATTTTACTATCTCAGAATAAGCGCTGAGCAACATCAATCTTGTTCCTAACTGAACCTAAAATACAAGAAATTCTCACTTTAGTGGTATAACAATTTATCAAAACAATATTAATAGTTCCAAGGAATTCCTAAATATCAGATGCTAGTTATAAATAATGGATCATAAGTGCCTTCTTTGGCCTCATCCTCATCTAATGCTAATCATCATGAGAGGACAGAAGTACTGTATGGCACTGAACATACAACTAGTGCAATTTTGAATTTTTTATCTAATGTAGGTACAAAGCTGGATATTTGTGCAGATTCTACATGGCCATCTGTAGCAATGGGAGTTGACGTCTTTAGAAATGCTTTGGTCGATCTTAAAAATAGAGGAATAAGGTCTAGGTATATTACCACTATTACAAAAGATAATCTCTCTTACTGTAAAGAGGCCATGAAAATTGGCGAGCTTCGTCATTTAGATGGCATAAAAGGCAACTTCGCAGTTAGCGAAAAAGAGTATATAGCGTCTGCTACTATGCGAGAAGCATCATTATTACAACAAGTAATATACAGCAATGTAAAAGAATTACTAGAACAGCAACAATATGTCTTTGATTCATTTTGGAGTAGATCTGTGCCTGCCGAACAGAAAATAAAAGAAATAGAAGAAGGAGTTAATATAGGTAACACAGAAGTTGTTCAAAGCCCAAAAGACATACAACAATTATTCATTAACATGGTCAAGTCAGCTAAACATGAAGTATTACTGCTTCTTCCTACAATCAATGCCTTTTATCGTGAAGAACGAATAGGAATAATAGAATTATTGAAGCAAGCATCAGAAAGAGAGGATAACAGGGTAAATGTTAGAATTCTCACTCCTACAAATAATGTTATAGAAAGAAAATTTCCTAATAATGTCGTATCAGCATCTGAGCGAGGAGAGCTAGAAATAGAAGAAGAAGAAAAAGAACAAAAAGTAGGAAGAACAAGACAGCTACAAAAAAGACATTCACAAATGAATAACAAAAAGGAGAGCTTTGACATACGGCGTATAGATATAGAGTCGTCACCTCAAGATGAGGGGGCAGCAGCAGATGTAGCAGAAAGGAGTGCAGTTACAACGGTTACGATAGTAGTAGTTGACAGAAAAGAATCTCTGGTAATAGAAAAGAAAGATGATTCAAAACAAAATTTTATAGATGCAGTAGGAATGGCAACCTATTCAAATAGCAAACCAACAGTACTATCTTATGTTTCGATATTTGAAAATCTCTGGAAGCAAACTGAATTATATCAACAGCTAAAGGAGTCAACTAGACAACTGCAATTGGCATACGAGCAGTTGAAAATTAGCGATAAAATGCAGGCAGAATTCATAAGTGCAGCTGCTCATGAGCTTCGTACTCCAATACAGCCTATAATTAGTTCAGTAGGTATTATTCGCTCACGAATGCGAAATGTCAACGTACATTGGATAGAGGATTCTTTGAATATGATTACTAAAAATGCAGAAAGATTGAGTCAACTTTCGTCTGACATCTTAGATGTTACAAAGATAGAGGGTAATTCACTTGAGCTACAAAAAGAACAGCTAGACCTAAATGAAATAATATCAAATACTGTAGAGAAATATGAAAAACAAATCACAAAGGCCAATATTGATATTAAGTTATTATTTGAACCCCATGAGGAGGCAATACCCGTGAAAGCAGATAGGGATAGGATTAGACAGGTTATTTCCAATTTATTATCTAATGCTATTAAATTTACTAGGATGAAAGGAGGAATAGTGACGGTGGAAGTCCAAAAGAAAGATTATGATACTTATACTTATGGGAAAATAGAAAATAATAATACTAATAATACTAACAACCCTGTCGCTATGGTGAGTGTAAAGGATACTGGTAGTGGTATAGATGCAGATATTATGCCAAGGTTATTTGAAAAATTTGCTTCGAAATCTTTTCAAGGGACTGGATTAGGGCTATATATTTCCAAGAATATTGTTGAATCACACGGAGGTAGGATAGGCGGTGAGAACAATTCTGATGGTAAAGGTGCTACATTTTACTTTACCATACCAATTGTAAGAAATCAAGTCGAACGGCAGCAGCAGAAGCAAAACGATAATTCAGATATATAATGTCGAAAATAGAAAATAAGACTAATGATGCAAAAAAGATCATGATAGTAGACGATGAACCAGATGTCATCTCAGTACTGGAAATTGTATTAAATGAGAATGGATTTGAAGTTGATTCGTTTACTGATCCTATTGCCGCATTGAAGAACTATAGAGTTGGCATCTATGATCTATTGATCTTGGATATAAAGATGCCAAAAATGGATGGTTTCGAACTCTATGATGAAATCAAAAAGATAGATGATAATGCCAAAATCTGCTTTTTAACTGCTAGTGAAATGTATTACAAGAATTCAAGGGTAGAGAAGTATTGCTCACTAGACAAAGACTTGTTCATTCAAAAACCCATTGCAAATGAAGACCTTCTAGAGGAAATAAACAAAATGTTAAATTCCTCAGAAAGCAAACAACTATCAAATTAGTATATTTGAGAATATTCGGATACCATTATTAGTATATGAACGAGATTTTCTGTATACTGCTAATGTGACTAAACAACTGAAATAAACAACCTATACAAAAAGTTCACTGAAATTGCTTGTTATCCTTGCGCTACTTTAATATGCCAATTTGTTTATACAAGCATGTTTTATTGATTTATCATTGATTTTGCACGCTGTAAAATGCCACGCTGCTTCAAGTGCCAAGAAGACGGCTGCAAATCCAACACCCACATATGCTATATTTTCTAACATACTTTGTATACTTTATTGATAGATATAATGTTGTTTGCACTTATAGTAAATATCTGACAGAAAATAATGAATCTAACTTAACAGGTGATAACAAATGGCACAGAAATAAACTCAAACTATTACAATCATAAAAAGTATATCTTATGTGCGGGGGAGACGATAATTTCGATACAACATTAGGACTGGCTATAGAAATTTCGGTTTAAAAAGTATAATTATCTCTTTTATAGATAGATAGATGAAACCATCAACCATGAAAAAAGTTCTGGTAGTAGATGACGAACCAGATGTCAAGCTAGCCTTAAAGATAGCTTTAGAAGAGAATGGTTTTGAAGTTAATGCATTTGATGATCCCATTATAGCGTTAGATAACTTCCGAAAAGGAGCATATGATCTGTTAATTTTAGATATTAAAATGCCAAAGATGCATGGATTTGAATTGTATAGGGAAATAAGAAAGATAGATAATAAAGTCAAGGTATGTTTTCTAACAGCAGGGGAAATGTACTATGGAGACTATTCTGATATTTTCAATGAAAATCAATTTATCCGAAAACCAATAGCCAATAAAGACCTAATAAGCAAGCTAAATGAAATGATAAAACATAATAATAGTGTATAATAATAATGTTAGAAAATGGCTGTCGAAGGTATTTTAATGAACGAAGATTCCTAGTGGCGAGAAACAAAGTAGACCTGCCCCAAATGTATCGAAGACTATTGAATCAAACCGTTATGATTGTTAGTGTGACCCCTCTCTGCCAAATATAGGATTTAATTCTAAATAATGTAACAAGGGATTGGCCGTTTATAATGATGACAAATAAACAATAGAGTATGATACGTTATACTACATAAAGATAAAAGATTCAATCAGAATTTATGCGCCAAGCCCAATAAGTACTAAAGGCAAAATGATATGTCCAATACCACGTATCTTCGAAGCAACTAAAGGGTGATTTACCATGAAGATTGTTGCTAATGCAGTAATTTGGCTTGCAGTATTGTATTTTGCAAATAGTGGTGCATAAACAGCAATATTGTCACCGCCATTTGAAAAAGTCACAGCAGCAATAGCGGCAAAGGCTAGTTCATTCGTCTTATCTCGTACCGTCTCTTTTGGTTTTGAGTTAGATTCATTTTTCTTTCTGAGCGTTACTAACTTCTTTACTCCAATTGTAATCGGAGCTATACCAAGTAAGCCTATGATATATGCTGGAATAACTAATGAAATGAATGAACCAAGTGCACTAATAGACACAAGCAAACCTATTACAACATACTGACCCAATATTACATGTCGAACTGGAAAAGTTATCGATGAAAAGAACAGCATGAGTACAAAAATATCATCAATATTGGTAGCGGCAAAGGATGTAACTCCTATCGTTACGATACCGGGAAGGTCGACCATCCTTCTACAATGCAATGACCTTATACAACATCAAATATTCGTTACATCAAAATGAGGACAAACTAGGATAACGAATAAGGACATCGCAAGAAAGGACAAAGTTGCTTGCGTTTAATATAGCATCACTACTAGGAAAGATGATAACTGAATCTAGAATTGAAAATCAAGACCAATTAGAAGATTTTCTTGAAAAAAGAAAGGATACGAACTATTCTCTTCGTCACATATTGAAAGATAAGCGACTCATTGAATTGGTAAGAGCAGTCAAAGAAGAGTTCGATACAGGATATAAACAATTTTCATATTATCATTAGTTTTAGAACGCTACATGTGATGTTCTAGCCTAGGGTTAAATGCGCTTCGGAGATTTAGTATTTTTAGTGTTTAATGCGTTATCTATAACTTTATAGTTCTTATATTCAGCTACTCTTTTTATTTTATTTCGTTTTTTAAGTTCCCTTGAAATCCAGAGTAAGGTAGACAATGTATATGTGGGAACAAAGTCTCCAATAACTGGTATCAATTCAATTGTATTTATTGCAGTGGAAATTTTACTTTTTGTTATAGAATATAATATACTAGTCGTAATAACATCAAATACATCTCCAATAACTGGTACATCAAATAGTGGGGCTGCAAAGTAGTCTAACGCATCGGCTATAACAGAAATTATCATGGCTGCTGCGGCTTTATGAATGAATGGCGTATCTTCTTTCGCTCTCTGCATACTATCTATATATGCAATATATTTAATAAATATATCACTAGCGATATTAGATATATCACTAGCGATTCCATCATAATTCTTCAGCAGAGTGACGAATATCGCTAGCAATATATCGTAATTTACACAGTATCGTAGCCCACGAAATAATAAATAAAAATATCCAAAACGTTATTCAGATACTGCTGACAAATAAGATTTTAAATTTGCGTAAAGCTCAAACATTAGAGTATTTTGGTGTCACGAAAAAGAATTTATGAGATGAATCATCAGCAACGTTTACAATATTTAAAAAAAACAGCTGCTTTATCTAATCGGGATATTACTGTAATACAGAATCCATCGTCTGTGTTCAATTTTGATGACGCCAATAGAATGATAGAAAATGCAATTGGTATGTTAATTCTTCCTCTGGGTATAGCTACAAACTTTGTGATCAATGGTAAAGAATATGTCCTGCCTATGGCTATAGAGGAGCCATCTGTTATTGCAGCATCAAGCAAAGCAGCTAAAATTGCAAAAATAAAAGGAGGTTTTACAGCACAGGCCGATAGATCACTGATGATTGGCCAAGTCCAATTAGTTTCTTTGCCTACTTCTGTGGACTCTGCAAAAAAGAAGATCTTGTCTAATAAAGAACACTTGCTCAATTTAGCAAACTCAAAAAGCAAATCTGTTATAGCAAAAGATTTGGAAGTCAGACGAATACATGATAAAAGCCAAAACAAAATGGGGGAAATGTTAGTTGTAGAATTAATTATCGATACACTGGATGCGATGGGTGCAAACGCAATAAATACAATGTGTGAACTCATCTCACCTAGGATTGAGGATCTAACAGGAGGCAAAGCTATCTTAAAAATACTTTCGAATTATGCAACGAGACGGCTTGTAAGGTGTAAGGCAATCTTTGATAAGAGCGAGCTAGGAGGAGAGCAGATTGTGAAGAGAATTTTATACGCATATGCCTTTGCATATTCTGATACATATCGTGCAGTGACTCATAATAAAGGTATAATGAATGGAATTGATGCAGTAGCATTGGCTACAGGACAAGACTTTCGTGCAATTGAAGCAGGAGCACATGCATACGCAGCTAGAGATGGGACATATCGGTCATTGACAAGGTGGTATGAAACCAAAGATGGCGATTTGGCAGGAGAAATAGAATTGCCAATGGCAGTTGGAACAGTAGGTGGAATAGTGTCAATTCATCCCATAGCTAAGGTGGCATTAAAAATTTTGAACGTTAAAACTTCCCAAGAGCTTGCAATGATATTATCTGCAAGTGGTCTAGCTCAAAATCTGGCTGCAATAAGAGCTTTGGCCTCAGAAGGTATACAAAGAGGCCATATGAAACTTCATGCAAGAAATATTGCTACCATGGCAGGAGCTGAGGGTGATCTGATTGATATTGTCGCAAATAGAATAGCTGCGGAAAACAATATAAGTATAAATCATGCAAAGGAAATTCTAGAATCACTATCTAGGAAAATTAAATAATGAATGACTTCTATACATACAACTATAAAGATGAGTTCGATGTGCTTTTACTATGTTAGCAAAAATAAAAGGCTATGCAATATTATTTTACACAATATTGAAAAATTTCGATTCAAAGACACTAAACTATTTAGATATGCCATCTAAATGGTGAGCAAGTTTTCAGGTTTGATTCAAATATAAAACTATGAATGAGGTTTGTGAGCAATAGTGTTCAATTTAACAAAATCTAAGGACCAGAGTTTCTTTACTACAACACTACTATATTTTTCAACTTCATCTAAAGACAATTTTAAAAACAGATCCTTTAATTCATCAGTATCATAATCATCATTATGTGACGATAGATGGTCTAGGTAAGGTTTCATTACTACTGTTTTTACAAATTTAGAATAGATCCGAAAAGTTGATAGCGTAATCCATATTATTTATATGATTTTATCATTTTATTGCATATGCAATATCAAATTCTAAAAGAACCAATGGCAATGCTTGAAATTCAACTCAATAAGGAAGAAGAAGTTACCGGTGAAGCAGGAGCAATGGTTTACATAAAAGGCAATATCGAAGTTAAGACTACTACACGCTCCGGCGGCGGCTTTTTTAAGAAATTTAAGGTTGCTACGTTGGGTCGTCAATCATTTTTTGTTAATAACTATGTTGCCCATGAAGATAATTGCTTTATTGGTTTGACAGGTCCTCCAATTGGAGACATTATGAGAATGTCAATTAATACAGATAATGCTGGTGGCCTTATTGTGCAATCTGGAGCCTATATCGCATCCAGCCCAGGAGTAATGCTTGATACAGAATGGCAGGGTTTTAAAAAAGGAATTTTTGGGAGTGGATTGTTTATGTTGAAGGCTAATGGCGAGGGTGACTTATTTGTCAACACATATGGAGGTATAATTCAAAAGAATTTGAAAGATAATGAAAAAATGATATTGGATAATCATCATCTAGTAGCATTAAGTGAAAATTCTAACTATAGGGTAATAAAATTTGGAGGGCTGAAAACTACAATACTTGGTGGAGAGGGACTTGTTACTGAAATCACGGGCCCAGGATCAGTTTATTTTCAAACCAAAAACATTCCAGAATTTGTGGACTATCTTGGGATAAAACAAACATCTGACTCTAGCAGCAGTACATGGAGATATGACAGCAACATATAGCCCAGCTTACGATCAAATAGTCATTTCATTTACTCATCTTTGTTATCTTGTCTCATAGGTTCTGTGTGTCCTGCAGTTATGCAAATAAGGATTACTGCTAGAAACAATTTTGTGATCAGCCAAAGATCCAGTGATTATTTCCTCTTACTACCTTTGCCTTCCTTGTTCTCAACATATTCCTTCAAAGAGCTCAGATTGTAATCATACATATCATCGAAGAATCGCACTAGCTCTGAGGTAGTTCTCCTATTCAATGAATAGAATCTGTTTTGGCCTTTTCTAATTTCAGTTACCAAGTCTGCTTCTTTTAATATGCGTAAATGGGATGATAACGCAGGCAGCGTAAAGCCAAAATGCTCAGCTATTTCTGTAGGGGTCATACCCTTCTCTTTTAGTAATAGCAGAATTCCTCTTCGACTATCATCTGACAATGCTTTCCATGGTGAACCCATGTGAGATTATATATTTTAATAACTATTTAAATGTTTAAATATATCTCATCTCTCTAACATGATGATGTCATCAAAAGATAAACAACATCAAACAGAGGAAATCGTTATAGAGAAAAATATAGTAATTGATGCTTCACCTGAAGTTGTTTTCAAAGCTATCACTGATCAAGAGGAGTTGACAAATTGGTTTCCAGAACAAGCGATATTAGAACCAAGATTAGGCGGAAAAGTGAAATTTAGTTTTTATAAAGATAAAGAGCAAAAACAAGGAGAACTCGAATGTGCTCCTGAAGGAACAATTATTGAATTTATTCCAAACAAGAAAGTCTCCTATACATGGCGTCAGACTAATACTCCTGATTTTCCAAATACAGTTGTAACATGGGAACTACAAGAAATGACTGATAATAAAACTCAAGTAAAATTATTGCATACTGGATTTGAATCAAGTGAATTGTCCAAACAACATGATGAAGGGTGGTCTTATTTCTTGAATCGTTTACAAAGCTATTGTAAAAAATGAAAGTACTAAACCACAAGACGGGAACACGTGAAGAATGGCTTGCGGCCCGGCTTGAGCTGCTCAAGGCCGAGAAGGAGCTGACGCGGCGTAGCGACGAACTAGCGCAGTGGCGGCAGAAGCTGCCATGGGTTCGAATCGACAAGGAATATCGTTTCGAGACTGACCAGGGCAAAGCGTCCCTCGCCGATCTCTTCAAAGGACGCTCGCAGCTCCTAGTCTATCACTTCATGTTCGGCCCAGAGTACACGGGTGGCTGCCCGGCATGCTCGGCGATCGCAGATGGCTTCAATGGCTTCGCCGTGCATCTCGAGCACCACGATGTCACGATGATCGCGGTCTCGCGCGCCCCGATCGCTATGCTGCAGGCCTACAAGCGCCGCATGGGCTGGACATTCACATGGGTATCGTCTCTGGACAGCGACTTCAACTATGACTTCAACACGTCATTTACCGAAGAGCAGCAACGCTCTGGCAAGATTGAGTACAACTACCGCGCTCTCGGCGCAACCCCAGGCTTGGACGACAACGTTGAGGCTCCAGCCAAGTTCGCGGCTATGACCGGCACCGATGTACCAACCTACACTCGTGAGGCGCCAGGCATGAGTGCGTTCTCACTATCAGACGGCGTAGTCTACCACACCTATTCCACCTATGCTCGCGGTCTTGACGTGCTCTGGGGGATGTACCAGTGGCTCGATCGGGCGCCGAACGGGCGTAACGAGACCGGGCCGTGGTTCCGGCGGCGCGATGAATATACATGAAGGATACTGGTAAAGTAATAGATCCAGATATATTTCCAAGACTATTTACAAAATTTACTACAAAATCTGACAATGGCACTGGGCTTGGGGTTATTCATATACAAGATATCATAGAATTCCATGGGTAAGATGTAGGCTGAGAATGATGCATATGGAAAAGGTGCAATTTTTTCATTTAGCTTGGTACTATCCAAATTATAGACGATTTATTATCAGAATGGCAAGCATCATTGATCTATCGATAAAGCCAAAAATCTGAACACCATAATATTTACGAAGGAAATATCTGAATCTGAGCACATTTGCAACTTCAGATGGATGTGTAGCAATTTTGTTCCATTTTTTGAAGTATTCGTACATGTTATCTTGTACTGTTTATATCGCGAATAATCATCACTATTCGTGTCCCTGTTTGATGCCTTTGGCCATTCTCCAATTCTTCCAAAAGTTCGTTCCTAGTGCTCCAGGTTCTACAAGCATGACCTTTGTTCCAATGGTTTAAGTTCATATTGTATGGATTCAGATAAAGCTTCCAGAGCAAATTTAGTTGCGTGACATATGGAGTCTAACGGAATTGCAATTTTACCTCCAATAGATGCATATTAACTATTTTACCGCTTCTTTGCCCCTCTCATTATTGGGCATCACTGTCTGCATGACTCTTACTGCACCAAAAAAGTTAGTCTCAAATTGTGCTTTGTTTCTTCCATTGAAGTTTGTTACAATGGCCCAAATAATGCATCTGCATTATTTAATATAACATATATCTTCCATTTTCCTTCTTTATTCTGTTAACTGCATCTAATACTGATTTATCGTCACGAATATCTAATTGAATAACTTGTAATGGCAGATTATCTTTTTTGGTTATCTGTTATCTGATTTGTTTTAACTCCTGTCTTATGCATAGTTGCATAAGTTTAATCTATTTCTTGCCAGAGTTAGAGAAGTCCGAAATCCTATACCAGTAGAGCTGCCAGTCACAACTGCAACGTCTTTTTATGCCATCCAATTGGTCAGAAAGCAAAAACATACACTACCTCCTAGCCGATATTATATCTCTTGTACTTGCTACTGAAAATGCCATAGCAACAGATGCCAACGATACTAGCGCTGCGGTTATAAATATCAAATTGTAAGCCTGGTTTGTCGGGAAAAGACCCTGAACCCCTGCTGCTGTTCCTTTATATGCCTCCTGGAATATGCCTGAAAGAGCCGGTCCAACTGACATCCCAACTAGGTTCAGAAGCAAAGTCATTCCCAGTGCAATCCCTGTCATTTGCATTGGCACCGAAAGTAATATTACGTTAAATGCACCAGTAATCGAAAGAGATAACCCTGCTGCAAGTATAGTGAGTCCTACTGATACCATATTTTCAGTAGAATGAAAAATCAAGATTACAAAGAATCCAATTGCACTTATCGCAGTACCAAATAGCATCAGCTTGGTATTCTTGACTTTATTTAAGATAAAGCCTGACATGATTGTTCCAATCAATAATATGATCATAAAGGGTAGTTGTACAGTTGCAACTGCAATTGCACTCCCGCCAAATCCAAACGGAGGCGGGCTTCTTACCATGACAGGGATTGTCAGATACACCATGAATATAGACATAAAGACCAGCATTAGAATAATGGTTGGAGCCAAGAAACTCTTGCTTGTCATTAATTTGAAATCAAGCAAGGGTGAATATACTCTTCTTTCGGTAGCTATAAAGGCTGCGAGCAATATTCCAGAGGCTGCAAAGAGTCCTGTAACTTGGTAGATTGCAATGCTGGTCTTTACTTCCAACACAGTTATCCCGGCAAGAAATGTAATTATAGTAGCCGCTAGCGCTATAGTTCCTTTTATATCAATAGTGCTAGTGGTACTAACCTTTGACGTATTATTACTGCTGATATCATGGCCATCATCAATTCTACTGCTCTTTATTATTGGTACAGTTGCACTATTATTACTACTACTATCAATTCTCACGTATCTTGCTATTATCAGCCAGAGTAGTATTGCAGCAGGAAGAATAGCCAGAAATGTCGCCTTCCAGCCAAAGTTTTGGATTATGGCCGCACCACCGATCAGGCCTACAACCGCCCCGCCTGAAAATGTCGAAGTGAATATGGTTTGGCCTATTGCAAGCCTTGTTTCAGGAAGGACCTCTCTGATGATACCAAAAGCAATGGGGAACATTGCCATTCCAACGCCTTGTAATACCCTTGCAACAAGCATGAATTCGATGTTGGTCGCAAATCGTCCTGCCATAATACCTGCTGCATATATAGCCATTATTATAAGCAACATCTTCTTCTTGCCGTAGATGTCAGATAACTTTCCGCCAATTGGTGTTATGACAGCCGCTGCAATTATGTAAGCTGAAAGCAACCAAGATGATGTACTGTATGAAATATTGAAGCTATGAATGAAATCCGGAATGGCTGGCAATATCATCGTCTCGTCAAACATAACAATCAGTCCTAAGCAGCTCAGGATAATCACTATGTTCCATCCTGAGTTATCAGTGTTATTGTCTTCTTTCTCTAAACTAGACATTTTCCATCAATTCTAGTTGATTGTACACTTCTTTTTCTGAAACCAACCTCATAGGTCAATCGTATTGAATTCTAAAGAGATCTATCATATTACAAGACCTTATTATCTTCAATGGGATAACTAATCAATTTAGGTTATAGTTAGATAGTATATGAAGTCTAGGCTCATCTATTGGCCTTCTACCAATGAGTAAACTGTACCATAGCATCATCGTTATTTTTGGATAGTCACCATAAAAAGATCTGAAAGTGACATGCTTTCCCATGCTTCGTTTCCATATCATTTGATTTATTCATTACCTTGCAATATTCTAACTGTAGCTAATAAATACATAAGAGATCAAAAGTATAGCGCAATTCGTCAAACATAAAAAGAAGAACGATCAGCTTGCGAACTATTATTTTAGGTGTATTGAAAATGTAAAGGCATCTTTCTTTTCGACTTTATGAAAATCCATCTCTTTTGTAACTCAATTATATATCCGAGAAAATTTAAATTAACAGGCTGTGGACATACGATAAGTCGAGTTTAAGATAAGTCATCTTAAAACGTTTTATTTATCATGTTTTTGTTGTTCAAATACCTAAATGTGAAAGTTGCTGGATGACTTTCAACGATTTTTTAATTTTTATATTAAAAACATAGAAAATATCAACCAAATATCCATCTACTGTTATCTATATATATCTATATATTACTCCTTTTTAATTACAATAAACTTAAAGTATCGTTTTATAATAAGTAGGTTAATTAGTTAGTTTAATCAACCATATAATTACTCAATTATACATTATGCCTATGGTGAAATTTGCAGTTCCAAAGGGTAGTATTGAAGAAGCTACATTCAAAATCCTTGAGCAGGCATGGCAAACTATAGTGGGTAAGGGACGTACCTATAGAATACGCCTCAGCGATCCAGAAATTGAAGTAAAAATTCTTAGACCTCAGGAAATTCCAACATATGTTCAAGAAGGGTTCTATGATGTTGGAATTACTGGCAAAGATTGGATAAGGGAGGCCAATGCTGATGTCAAAATATTGCTTGATTTAGAATATGGACGGGTGAGACAGGTAATAGCTATTCCGGAAAGCTTTGATGAAATCAAAGATTTAACTTCATTGATTACAGAGTTTGCAAAGAAAAATAAACCTCTTAGATTATCTTCTGAGTACCTTACTACTACAGCTTCCCATATTAAAATGAACGAGGGTTACAAAAAATACTTTGGTAATATTGATCCTATGATTATTACTCCATGGTTACGGCTTGGGGAAAATAAAAACGTGGAGATATTTCTTTCATTTGGAGCTACTGAGGCAAAGCCACCAGAAGATGTTGATGCAATCTTCGATATTATTGAAACTGGCACTACCTTAGCTCAAAATAATCTAAAAATAATTGATACAGTAATGGAGTCCACTGCTGTTCTTGTAGCAAATAAAAATGCTCTCAAAGACCCTAAAAAGAAGGAAAAAATCGCAGATATGACTGCACTACTAAAGGGAGTAGTTGAAGGACGAAAAAAGCTTCATATTTTTGTTAATGTGGAAGAAAAAAATCTTGATAGTTTGCTAAAAAGTATGCCTGCATTAAAAAAACCAACAATCAGCTCTTTAAGTGAGGAGGGCTGGTATGGAGTAAATACTATCATTGATAAAAAAGAATTTATCAAAATAGTTCCAATAATGAGAAAGCTGGCACAGGGTCTAGTTGTAATGGAGACAAGGCAGATACTTCCTCTAGATGAGATAAATCTCGATGAGCATATTGATCAAGATACTAGTTATTATTGATCCCAAGTCTGATGCCGCCAAATTACGTAATTTTGCGACAGGTATTTCTGATGATTTAGTTCAAAAAACAAAATCAATTATGAACGATGTAGAAAAGTATGGTGATAGTGCACTTTTAGCTTACACAGAGAAATTTGATGGGATAAAATTGGATTCCCTAAGAGTTACCGATAATGAGATCAATGAAGCCTATAATAGAGTGAGCAAGGAGCAAATTCAGTCTATAAAGATAATGAAGCAGCGGTTAATAACAGGTGAAAAGGTACTTTTGAAAAATCTCCGAGGACTTACGATCTCGTCAGCAGGTGTACGGATACAACGTGTTGTTCAACCAATTACTAGTATAGGCTGCTACATTCCTGGTGGAAAAGCACGTTATCCAAGTAGTATCGTTATGTGCGCTATACCTGCAAAGGTTGCCGGAGTAAAGAGGATAGTTGCAATATCACCTCCTTTAAAAGATGGAACTGTAGACCCCCTTACTCTAATTGCTGCAGATATTTGTGGTGTTGACGAATTTTATAAGATCGGTGGAGCCCACGGAATCGGTGCACTAACTTTTGGTACTCAGACCGTTGACAAAGTAAATAAGATCGTTGGCCCAGGAGGAATATTTGTTACTATCGCCAAAATTCTTGCCTCCAGTAGGGTTTCGATAGATATGATAGCTGGTCCTACCGAATTGTTAGTATATGCAGATTCTAAAGCTGATCCGAAAATTGTTGCTTTGGATTTAATTTCGCAAGCTGAACACAGTTATGATACATTATGTGGATTAGTAACAACAAGTGAAGGATTTGCAAAGAAGGTAACAAATGAAATCCAATCCATAATAGAAAATAATATCATTGAACGTTCTGATATAGTCAAAAGGAGTTTAGAGGAAAATGGATTTATTGCCGTGTGTAGAGATGAATCCAGTTCGACAGAATTTATAAATGAAATTGCACCCGAACATTTAGAAATCATCGCAGCTAATGCAAGAAGTATTTCAAAGAAGATAAAATCAGCTGGACTCGTGCTAATTGGAAAATATACTCCATCTTCAGCAAGCGACTATTGTTTAGGTTCTAATCACGTTCTTCCAACATTAGGATTTGGCAAATCAAGGGCATCACTTTCGATCCTTGATTTTATAAGAATAGTAACTGTAGTACAAGCGACAAAGTCAGGTCTAGCCAAAGCAGAATCGGTTGTAAAAGAAATTTCAACTGCGGAAGGCTTAACAAACCACTATCAAGCAGTAAAGGAAAGACTTAAAAAATGACAAATTGGGTATCTGAGAAATTAAATATGCTTTCTAGCTTTGATAAATATGCCAGATCAGAAAATGGAAATGATAGTCAGGACTTTCTCAAATTAGATGCTAATGAGAATTTTATGCTAAAAAAAGGGTTTATTTCGCAAATTGCATTGCGAGCAGCAAAGAACACAGACCTTAGAGAATATCCATCCGAACAATTTGAAGAACTTTATAGACAACTTGCAAAATATACCGGTATCGACAAAAAATATCTTGCAATTGGAAATGGCTCAGATCAGATAATTGAATTAATTCTATCAACTATTGGGAAAGGCCAACGTGTTAACGTTTTCACTCCAACATTTTCTTATTTTATAAACCGTTGTGAATTGCATGGACTAACTGTGAATAGATTACAACTAAATAAAAAAGATAATACTTTAAACAAGGGAGAATTCTTACAGTCAGCCAAGCAGTGTGATATAGTGTACATTTGCTCTCCTAACAACCCAACTGGTAATCAATTTGATAGGCGTTCTATATTAGAAATTATGGATGCAATAGAAGATAAACTAGTTTTGATCGACGAGGCATATGTAGAATTTGCAAATTATTCGTTAGAGTCATATGCCTCTACTAGATATGACAATGTTATCGTACTTCGTACGCTTTCGAAAGCGTTTGGGTTAGCAGGAGCCAGAGTAGGATATTTTATATCAAATAGGAGATTTGCAGAAATATTCAGATCTACTATTCAATCTCCATATCCGCTTAACAGTCTATCACTTACAATAGCTGCCACGGTATTATCTCAGTCTCATTATATCAAACAGACCATCAAAATGATTAAAGCGGAAAGAAAGAGAGTATTCGATCAACTTGTCCAGTTCAACGGAATCAAAGTTTTCCATTCTGATGCTAATTTCATTTTCTTTGAGTCCAATGAAAAATACGGTACAATATTAAAATCCCTCAAGAGGGCAAAATTGGTTGTCAAAGCATTTGGAAATATTGACGATCGTAAAGGCTGTATTAGAGTTACGATTGGTACTAAAAACATGAATAATAAGTTCCTCAAATCAGTAGAGAAGGCAGTGTATGAATATCCACATTCCTAAAAAGTTCAGTTTTTAGATTATAAGATATATTAGACTTTATGCATGGATACTACTCATCAACTTTCACTATTAAAGATCACATTTTCATCAATAGTTGTACTTATTTTAGTTATTGCATAACGCCATGCTAGAGCAGCAGAACCGAAAGATACTAAATAGGGGGATTCCTACCACTGCTTTAGGCAGCTCCTGATATACAGTATTTACATATTATTTCAACAATATTTAGAATTAAAGAAAGAAGTTAATTCCGAAATTAATTCTTAAACTTATTTGATATGAGATACATGCTATAATAAGATGAATAAAGACTGACATTCTTCTGAGTTTGTCTGCTTCCATTTTCGTCATTTTTGTAGACAGTGAATTTTATTCTTGAAGCCATATTTGACAAACTTATATTTTTTCTACATTTACTCTGGCGAAGGCATCTTGCTTTGAGTAGTTTGTAAAGTCAATACTTTTTTATTATAAACGTCCAGCTATTAAGTATACAAAAAGGGATAGTTTCTGAACAAAATTTATAAATTGATAGATAAAGTGCCATCTATATCTAGTAGAGATCGAACTTTAAACTCGTTTGTTGCAGATTGCGCTCTTTTTGATGTCGATGGTGTTCTTTTAGATACAAGAAAATCATACAATACTGCAATCAGTAAAACTGTGGATTTTGTTATCCAGCACATTACTGGAAGATGTAATCTGAACGGCCTCGTCAACCAAGAAATAATTTTAAAATTTAGGCATACGGGAGGTTTCAATAACGATATTGATACAAGTTATGCTATATGCCTCGCAGCATTAAGTAATCCTTGTCAAAAGAACAATGATATCAGTCACATGAGGAGATTCATTTCCCATATAGCTAATAATGCCAATGAAGACGGTATTATCTCTGTTGAAAGGTTCCTATCTTCGTTATCTCCCTCTGCATTTAATAGTGATATTGAAAAGCTCAAAGAGTTGTTGACATATCCAGGCCCGGTCGGCAAGAGCTTTATGGCAACAGTCTTCAACGAGATCTTCTATGGCCCAGAACTATTCAAAAAAAGATATGGATTTGCACCAAAATACTATTTTGGAAAACCATTAATTGAAAAGGATAAGCTTGTAGTAACTAGGAGTACAATAAATGCCATCTCAGATATATTCGATGGTCATATTGCCATAGTTTCAGGTAGAAGTAAACTAGCTACAGAATACTCTCTAGGAGCTATATTTGATATTTTTAATCAACATGCATCTGTGTTTCTTGAAGATGAGGATCGCAAATACTCTAAACCAAATCCTTATGCAATAAAAAAAGCTATGGATATAATGGGAGCAAAAACAGCTATTTATGTTGGAGATTCAACAGAGGACTTTCTAATGTCTCAAAAGCTAAAAAACAATACTGGAAGTAGCAAAATAATCACATTTTTCGGTATTTATGGATGCAGTATTAGACCTGCAGATACTTTTCGACAATTCAAACAGAATGAAGTAGATGTAATAATTGAAAATGTCAATCAGTTACCAAATATATTAAATAAAGCATTGATAAAATTCTGATCGTCTTGACTACTACTTCCTCTCCCACCTCCGCTTCCAGTACGTTCGAAAGAACTGCTAAGGTGGAAAGAATCACTAAGGAGACATCTGTTACGGTAGAGGTAAAAATAGGAGGCTCTGGCAAAATAAATGTCAAAACAAGTATTCCATTCATAGATCATCTCATAACTGCTATTGGTAAACATAGCATGATAGATATTAACCTAATGGCCAAATCCAACGATGATATTATACATCATCTAGTAGAGGATATCTCTATCACACTTTCTCAAGCTATAGATAAAGCACTTGGTGACAGATCTAGAATTGTTCGCTTTGGGTATGCAATAGTTCCAATGGATGAATCTCTAGCATACGTCTCCATAGACCTCGTGAAACGTCAATTCTGCAACATACAATTAAAATTAACTAGAGATTATGTCGAAGGGATTGCAAGAGAAGATCTTGAACACTTTGTGATTTCTCTTGCGCAGAATATGAATGCATGTACTCACATAATTATTGAATACGGAGACAACGATCATCATAAAATTGAATGTGCTATAAAGGCATTTGCAATATCTCTTAGAATGGCAGCTAATATTGACAAGAATGTGGAAGGAGTACCTAGTACAAAAGGAACAATGTGATGAATAAAAAGATAGCAGTATTTGATTATGGCGCTGGAAACCTATTCAGTTTAAAAGCAGCATTAGAAAGAGATGGCGCAGAAAGTGTTTCTATTATTCATGATCTGAAGAATATAAGCAAATTTGACGGACTGGTTCTGCCAGGGGTAGGCAATTTTGATCCTGCCCTAAGATCACTAGAGAATGATAGGGAGACGCTGATTAACTCAATTGAACAAGGTATGCCTGTACTTGGTATTTGCCTTGGTATGGAGATGTTATTCAATAAAAGCGAAGAGGGTACATTAGAGGGTCTCAAGATACTTGATGGGGAAGTAATAATGCTGCCTAGGCAAAAGGTCAAGATCCCACATATGGGCTGGAACAATATCGAGATAATTAATAAAAAATGCAAGTTGCTAGAGAATATTGAAAATAGTTCATGGGTATATTTTGTACATTCCTATCATGTAAGCCCAAAAAATAGAAACATAATAGCTGCCAAATCGCACTATGGAACCAGTATTTCGGCACTAATCGAAAAAGGCAATCTTTTCGGCACTCAATTCCATCCGGAAAAATCAGGCAGAGTCGGTTCAATAATGATCAAAAATTTTCTAAAAGTCTGTGCTAAATAGAAATGAAAATAATAACTGCGGTAGATATTATGGAAGGAGATGTTGTTCGACTTATTAAAGGTGATCCTGCTAGTAAGATAGTATATAGTAAAAATCCTATCGAAATTGCAAAAAAATGGGAGATGGCAGGAGCAGATATGCTGCATGTTGTTGATCTTGATGCAGCTCTATGTACTGGTAAAAACAATATTGGAATTATAACAAATATAATTAATACAGTAAATATTCCAGTTGAAGTAGGAGGCGGTATCAGATCAATTGACTCTGTAAATGAGATGCTCAGTAGAAATGCATCAAGAGTTGTATTGGGTACTATGGCCTACAGACAACCAGATTCGATAAGGCAACTTGCTAAAAAAGTTGCTCAGAAAATTGTAATTTCAATTGATCAGAATGATGGTAAGGTGATGATAAATGGATGGAGGGAGTCTACTAATTCAGAAGTTAATGACGCAATAAAGCTATTTTTGTCCATGGGTATTAGGGAATTCTTATTAACAAGTGTAAGTAGAGATGGAACATTAACTGGACCAGATATAATCACATTATCTTCTGCGAATAACTTCTCGGATGCAAAAATTATAGCAAGTGGTGGGGTCTCTAGTATTGAAGATCTAGTAAGGATAAGGAGCATTAGATGCTATTCGGTGATCCTAGGCAAGGCACTCTATGATGGCACGATAAGTGTAGAGAAAGCAAAGGTGATCGCATAAAAGTGCCACTTGCAAAAAGGATCATTCCCTGCCTAGACGTAGATAATGGCCGTGTAGTCAAAGGAGTACATTTTATGGAGGTAAAGGATGCAGGAGATCCAGTAGATTTCGCTGAGAAATATACCCAACAAGGTGCAGATGAACTAGTTTTTTTAGACATCACTGCATCACGGCAGGGAAGAGAGACTATGACGAATATTGTTAGAAACGTGGCAAGTGTTATCGACATTCCATTTACTGTAGGTGGCGGAATCAAAAGGTTGGAAGATGCAAGAGATATCTTACTTAGTGGTGCAGATAAAGTATCTATCAATACGGCGGCCGTGAAAGATCCAGGATTAATTATTAAATTAATGTCAATTTTCGGTAAGCAATGTATAGTGGTTGCAATAGATGCGAAAAGAAATTATGGAAATGGTGGCAAAAATTTTTTTAAAAATGTGGCTGAGAATGATAAGTATTGGTTTGAAGTTAGAATTTATGGAGGTAAAGAGCCAACAGGAATCGATGCAATAGAGTGGGCCAAGAGAGTAGAATCACTTGGTGCTGGAGAAATTCTTCTTACCAGCATTGACACAGATGGAACTGAGAATGGATATGACATCGAATTATGTAAAGCCATTTGCATGACATCGCGTATACCTATAATTGCTTCTGGAGGATGCGGAGAGCAAGAGCATATGCTACATGTTTTTGAAAATACTGATGTAGATGCTGCATTAGCAGCATCTATCTTTCATTACAAGAAATCTACTGTCAATAAAGTCAAAAAATATCTAAAGAAAAATGGGATAAATGTTAGGATATGACTTAAGTGACAATTATCTTCCTCCTTTATTTCTTTGTTATTGGTATACATAAATCAGTATTTGTTTCCTCTTGGACACATCTTATGGCATCTGTTCTACTCATAAGTGTCTATAACCGGAAGTTGTATAGTATTAATCTTGCTAGATTGTACTTGATATTTGTATTAGGACATTCAATACTCTAATTCTAATATTATTATAATTATCTAAATTCCATTTAAGTATCCATCTTGATCTAACTTTTCAGCATGAGCTGCAATATATCTCCATATAATATCTGCCTTATCGGATTGAAAGTCCCATGGAGCTACCAATACTAAATCATGATCTCTTA
>DATFDI010000125.1:0-12112 GCA_035252175.1 Nitrososphaeraceae archaeon | reverse complement strand
TTTAGTTGCAATCAAATTCAAACAATTCCATAAAATTTGGATGTATATAATCACTTAACCATACTAAATCTGAAGCTTGATAAAAATGATAGACTCCAGTATTATATGCTGCAATTGCATAAATGGCGATTATAACTGGTTTATGTTCTTCGTTTTTTGAAATTGTCTTACGCTTTCCCACTTGTAATGCTGTATTCTTGTCAGCAGATAGATGAACATATTGGCGATTCATAGGTCTAAGACCTTCTGACATTATAGTTTTGGTTGCAGAAGGAGAAGTGCCATGATATAAGATGTCTGGAGGTTTAGAAGCTATCTTCTGTATTTTGGTAAAAGGAATAAAAGAAGAAGAAGAATGTCCATATAGAGCACGAATTTTATCATCCTTTATTTCAAAGCGTACTTTATCTGACCTTGCAATCATATCCTCAAGATTTTGTTTTTCAATATGGCGTAACCATTTATTGCTATGATTTTGATGATGTTGTTGTATAGATAATGCAATCAACAATTCACTTATGGATGTCCAGCCTTCACTATCTAACACCAGATTATATTTCAGAGGATTATGCCTGAGAGCATAAGATAGAATATGACTTAGCTTTGCCAGGTCCTTGTCAGATAACACTTCTCTAACTACTTCATGTTAATAGATAAATGGAGATTATCATATCCAAGTATCTTAATCTGAATATCTCTCTGCCAAAGCATCCATTAGCGAAATGTCTGAGAATATGATAATTAATATATCGAAAGCAAAAAAAGTGACTATCGAAAACTCTCAGCTCATGTTATTTTAATATAAAGACAATATTTTTTAGCTATTACGATTTTTCAGCATAGTGATAAAAAAATGGGCGTGTATATGGTGTAATATGAAGTATTATATTGGATGTAAGGGATGCAAAACCAATTATGCTGCATTCTAATGACTACCTATCATACTACTCCAAGGTTTTTGATTTCGTGGAGATACATTTGAATAGAATAAGTTCTTCTCTTTATAAGAATCAGGATACAGCAAATTGCTAGAGCAAATTCAATTAAATGATATATATCTCGTTGTCGACATAGAACCATGAATAATACAATAGAATCATCGTCGCGATTTGCTTCTTCGGTTCCTTCCAATCATATAGGAGTTGGTGTGCCTGATTTAGATAAAGCTATAAGATGGTATCATGAAGTGTTGGGTTTTAACATGGTGGCCGAACCTATGGAAGGTAGTGCTGATGATTCTCATATCGGCATGCTTTTAAAAGATATTTTCGGGACATCATTTAAGAAATTACGATTGGCGCATATGACCTTTGCAAATCATGTGGGTTTTGAGATATTTGAATTTGTAGATCCAAAGGAAGAGCAGCGAGAAAATAATTTCGAGTATTGGAAAACAGGATTTTTCCATATTGGCATAACTGATCCTAACATAGAAGAATTAGCCAAAAGAATAGCTGAGAATGGTGGAAAGCAACGAAGTAAGATATGGGAGTTATTTCCTGGCAAACCATACAAAGTAGTTTATTGTGAAGACCCATTCGGTAATATCATAGAAATTTATAGCCATAGTTATGAAGAACAGTGGAGTTCAAAATAATAGATGGGCGTTAAAATTTGCAAGTAATCGTATTTACACCTCTTCTTTTTAACAGTTACATTTATACAATTTTCATTTACATGAGATTATATGATATAAGCTGATGTTATAATGCTGACTCAAGAACATAATCTGAAAGGTAAGTAAAATGTATATAATAGAATTATTTTCTAGACCATTTCTAATTATAGTTTTAGCCTTGACGCTGGTTGGATATAATTCAGCAGCAAATTCAGCTTCAGAATTACAATCGTCAAGTGACAGAGCAGCACTTCCATCTACAGATGATTCAAATCTAAAGGCCGATGTCGTTTTCAGAGGACTGCAATTTCCGACTGCCATGGCATTTTTGGGTCCAAATGACATTTTGGTTTTAGAGAAAAACAATGGTACAGTACAGAGCATTGTAAATGGTCATATTTTACAATATCCTCTGCTCAAGGTTCCTGTCGCTAACATTGGAGAAACAGGTATGCTAGGAATTGCTGTTGCGCATCACAAAAACGATGGGCGTCCTACATACGTATTCTTGTACTATACAGTTTATGGTGGTAGTAATACTGCTGCTATCGATAGTAGTAAACTGCCCCTTGATAATCGCCTGTATAGATATGATCTTGTCAATAACAACACTAAACTCGTAAATCCTAAATTGTTATTGAGCATTCGCACTTCCCCTAAGACTCCTAACCACAATGGTGGCAAGATTCTGATTGGTCCAGATCAGAACGTTTACATCGTTGTTGGTGACACTGATAAGTTCTATGATCAGTACTCTAACCATCTACCTCATCTAAATACTAAAGCTCAGAATTTTAAAAATGGGTCCAATGTTGATGGAACTGGTGGAATACTTAGACTTACGCAGGATGGAAGGCCTGTTGGAAAAGGTATTCTAGGTGAGACATTTCCCTTGAACTTGTACTATGCATATGGGATAAGAAATAGTTTTGGAATGGATTTTGATCCCCTAACCAAAAAACTATGGGATACAGAGAATGGTCCTGCTTACGGTGATGAAATCAATCTTGTTGAACCTGGTTTTAATAGCGGATGGGCAAAAGTGCAAGGAGTTTGGGAAAAGAACGAAAGTAGGAAAGCCGGTCCCATTATGCTATCACCTGACGTGAATATTTTCGAAGACTTTGGAGGGAGGGGAAAATATAGATCTCCTGAGCTTACATGGAACACGACAGTCGCCCCTACAGGACTAGCATTCATAAATTCTACTAAGATGGGCAAACAGTATGAAAATGATATGTTTGTTGGAGATTATCTCAATGGTAATCTCTATTACTTCAAGCTAAATAAGAATAGGACTAGATTAGACCTTCATGGTTCGCTTGCTGATACTATAGTATCAAATCCAAGTGAGCTGCAAGGAGTAGTTCTTGGGCAGGGATTTAGCAGAATTACTGATATAAAAGCTGGACCCGACGGTTATCTTTATATTCTTTCAGTTAGTCGAGCTGCTACAGCTAGTAAAGAAGGAACGATATTTAGAATATCTCCAGCAGTAAAGCAATTGATTCCACCATTTTTTAGCTATTGAATCAGAATTAGTTTAAGTGTTAGATATATCGAGAAATTCGGGGCAACAGTGTGTCTTTAGTTATATATATACATATTAATATATAACACCAATATACCTATAATTAACTAATGGCTAAAAAAAATAGTAAAAAAGCAAAAGCAAAATCATCTAAGAAGGGCGGAAAAGCATAAGGAGTAGAATCTCCTTTCTTTTCTGTTACTAACTATAGTAACTCACCCCAAATTGCATGGAAGCATGAATATGCTGTCGGGGCTATGACAGCAATGGGATCGCTACTTTTAGTTTCCCTGTACGAAGAATAAAGGATTTTATGTAATATAAAGTATTTTATGTAATCCCTAGTTTCTCAGAGTGCCTTTAGTAGTACTGACCATACGAATATAATGTATCTAAACACTCTTAGCTATAAGAGTTTCTTTGCTATAGTATTACACATATATTCATGAAATAAAAGGCCGTGGACTTGCAGCATATACTGAGCGTGAATATTGAAAGCCTTGTCAATTTACGAAGGAGAATATTGAAAGATTGAGCACAAAAGTTGAAAGCTCGCAAATGCAAATAGAGTGGAGACGCAGTAAGGTAGCAGAACTTGATAGCCAGGGCCATAGTCAGCCAGAGATAGAAAGGATATTGCAGGTAAGTATTGGAACAGTAAATAGAGACTTGTCTATTTTAAGGCAGCAAGCTAAGGATAACATCAAGCGATACATTGACGAAAGATTGCCAGAAGAATATGAGAAATGTCTTGTTGGACTTAATGCAATAACTAGAGAAGCATGGAATACAGTACGGAATACAGAAGACAAGAGGGAAAAGATACAGGCATTATCATTAGCTAAAGAGTGTTACTCTATGAAGCTTGATCTCGTAACTAATGCCACCGTCGTTGATGATGCTATTAGTTGTATCATCTAACCACTCCAAGATGACTTCTATTAGCATTGAACGCGAGAAAGGAAAATCAAACGAACCTGATTATGATGAAGACAAGGATCAGTTAGAAGAAGATCAGGAAGAGGAAACTGGAGAGATGACAATAAATCAAGCTTTCTGAGAGACGTGCCTATGTTGTCTCATGTTCCTCGTGCTTCTTTTTCCTTCTCTCAAATAGTGATCTGGCAAATACACCTACAAATCCACCAACGAATAAACCTATGAACTACCCATATGTACCCCAGAAATCTCTGAAATGTTCGCCTATAGTCATAGGTGGTATTACTGTTACTGTAAAGTTTATGGGCTTGGTTAAATAGCCAACTTGCTGGATATTTCTTAGATAGCTCAAATTCTGGATCTATTGCACCACGCGTAGTGTTAATAGATATTGGTTTTGTTTGTGTAGCTATGGATGGCTCCCGTATGGTTACTATCAGAGGCACCGAGTAGATACCTAATGGTGTTCGTTGAGGAACACCAATTCTAAATAAAGGTGGCTGATTTCTTTGTACCACTACATGTATATCACTTGAGTTAAAACCTGATGCGGTATCTAGAGTCATACTGATAACATCGTTAGAAAAACCAGTAGTTGATTTTATTCTAGCTGGAACTAGCATTTCTTGTCCCTGTCTTATCATTATATCGTTTGGCGATGTAGTTATTTCTAGACTTGGTGGAGGTATGTTCACCCAGCCAGTAAATTGTCTGACTTCATTAGATTTGTAAGATTCTGCTGTATAGAACATTAAATCATATCTGCTAGGATAACCTATACTGCCAAGGTCAAAGTCCAACTCAGCAGACCCTCGTAGAGCATCAGGGTCAACCAATTCTTGTGTAAGATTTAATACTGATCCTAAAAGTCTGTAGCCACCAGTTGAGGATAGCTGATAAAGATACCCACTTAATTTTCCTGAGGCTACTTCAACGTAAAAATCATAATCTGCTCCATTATATCCTGTTTTTGTATTAGAATCAGCATCGATTAGCATTCCATAAGCAATCTTTCTGAATGGTTGATTGTATGCTGGAGAGGAAGTAGTATTTTTAAAACCAGACGCCAACCACATTGTGACATTCAGAATCTTCCCATCGCTTCTGTAAGTAACTGCTTGTATATCGGTATAATTTGATTTGAGACCAGCATCGTTATTTCCATAAGTTTGAACCCAAGTATGATTTTCGTTAGTTATTTCTTGAAGTTCAAAAGATGGTGAAGTAGCAGGCCCTACTTCTTCATAAGAAGGAGTCAAGTGAAAAAACGATAGCTGTGGCGATAATAATGATGAAAACAATAACAAAATAACACATATACTTGAAATAATCACATGTTTTGTTGACCTGAATTTAAACATTAGATTCTGATAATCTAACTGCTCTTGAGATGACTAAAAAACTTTTCAATATGAATTTAAGAGTAGTGTAACGACCTCTTATACTAAAGATATACTAAGCCATTCATTAGCTGCTGCAGAGTTGTAATTGGTAGAAAAAGCTAAAGCCGATTCCCCCATAACAAATTGCATTGATTGACATTTAAGGATTTAAAGAAAAGAGTCAGCTTAGAAACAGCGCAACAACTTAGATTATTTGAAAGACTACAGAATAAGCCATTCTGGATTTGGGATATTCACGAACATAAGGAAGAAGATATCAAAACAAATGGGGACTGCTGCTTTAACCATATCATTGGTTTATCTCAGAAAGATGGGAATGATAAGCCGTTATATGATTATCAACAAATAATATTTGATTCACTACCTGGTAACAAACATCTTTGGATAAAGAAAGCAACGGGTTTAGGCATATCAGAGTTTATGCTTCGGTTCATGGCATGGCTTTGCTTGAAAGATAATGCATTATCAGGTTCGCAAATGTGTATTGTAACTGGACCCAGAATAGATTTAGCTATCGCTCTCATAGATAGGATTAAAAGGTTATTTGCAGGACTAGTCACATTTGACTCAAAGGAAACAATAATTGAACATAACACTGTAAAGATAGAAGCATTTCCATCGCACCATCTGGATGCAATGCGTGGTTTACCTAATGTATCTTTCATACTGCTAGATGAGGCTGATTTCTTGCCACCAAATAACTAATTTATAGCAGATAGTATGGTGTTTATCATTCTATGGCAAGATTTGTCAGAAAAGAAGACAGAGGTCCTATGGAGGTAAAAGTGGGAAATGAAAGTAAATGGATTTGTATGTGTGGGCTAAGCAGCAATCAACCTTTCTGTGATGGTTCGCACAAAAAGACAGCAGATGAAGAAGCAGGTAAAGTCTATAGGTACAATCCTGATGGAACGAGGACAGAGATGGCATAGAACCCGCAACTTTTATTTGAAAATAAGAATAACAACAAAACCCTCATCATCTGAGATTTAGCATTTCATCTGAAATCTTTACTTGTTGATTATATAATGTATACGTACGAATGTTATGTGCCGCATTCCGCTCTATTTGTTTTATATTTGTGAAATGACAATGTATACTCCCTACAATAATGGGTGTCACAATAGTTGAAGTAGAACAAATAATGAGGACAGCACAATTAATTTTGCATAACCAATCTCCTGCTCATGATTTCCAACATGTATTAAGAGTATACAAAAATGCCGAAATGATAGCCAAAGAAGAAGGACAATCAGTTGATCTGGATATAGTCCTTGCGGCAGCCCTGCTACATGATTTAGTAGTTTACCCAAAGGGAAGTATCAAAACGATAAATTCAGCAGATGAGAGCGCAGAAATCGCCAAGAGAATATTACTAGAGTACAAAAATTATCCAAGAGACAAAATAGAAAAGGTGGCAGATGCTATAAGAACACATAGTTACTCAAAGAAACTAATTCCTAGTACATTAGAGGGTAAAATTTTGCAAGATGCAGACAGGCTAGATGCAATAGGTGCCATAGGAATAGCTAGAACTTTTAGTGTTGGTGGAAACGAAAATAGGTCTCTTTATAACCCACTAGATCCGTTTTGTACAACAGATAGACAACTAGACTATACACAATGGACACTGGACCATATTAAAAAGAAGTTGATGATTTTGAAAGGTTCAATGCATACAAAAACTGCAAAAAAGATAGCACAGGAGCGCACAGAATTTATGGAATTGTTTCTAAACCAGTTACGAAAGGAGATTCTACCGAAATGCTGAATGCGATCCATTATTAATGAAATTGTCTCTTTGAGAAATTCTGGTAGCATCTGAAGTTATCAATTATACCCCCTACCGGTTTTGTGATACTTCTGATGTATTGATATTAGTCTGGTTATATCTTCCTCTGTATCGGAGTGATTACATAATTTGGCAATATTCAAGACATCCCTAATATCCCTGCTCCCCGATTTCCATACTGATGATGCTATCTGTATTACAGTGTTTTGAGGCAATTTGTTAACTATTCTTGTTGATATGCCTTCAAACTCTGATATGTATATTCGGGGATTTCCAAGACAGTGAATCTACTATTTCGTTGCGAATATCACCATATTCGCCTTTACCGTCTTTATTTCTCTCCTTCTATCTAATGTTGTGTTTATATCATGATGCTTGGGACAAGAACATATATTGGATAGACAAACTAATGGAAACCAAATGTCATTAATTAAGAATATTAGTATTGATACAGCGGCGATTGTTGCAGCTTGTGTATTAACATTATCATCGTCTATTGGTGGTTATCCTAATAACATACTTCCATATGCGCTGGCTGAGGAGAATAATAATAATAATAATCAATCATCATCAATTTCGATACTAAATAAAAAAGGATTAGACCTTCTAAGCTCTGCAAGTTATAATGAAGCTATCGCCTATTTTGACAAGATTTTAGCTATTAATTCTACCGACGCTACTGCACTTAACAATAAAGGCTTTGCTCTCATGCAGCTAGGAAATTATACTGCTGCTATAACATACTTTGATAAATCTCTATCTATAGATCCTACCGACGCTACTGCACTTAACAATAAAGGGCTAGCTCTCAATGACTTAGGAAATTATACTGCTGCTATAACGTATTATGATAAATCATTAGCGATAAAACCTAATGATTCTTCAACGCTAGATAACAAAGGCTTTGCTCTTTATTCCTTAGGAAAATATAATGAAGCTATTAGTTATTATGATAAATCTCTAGCTATAGATCCTACTGATGCCACTGTATTGAATCATAAAGGGATAGCTCTTGTCGATTTGGGCAAGTATTCTGACGCTATATCTTATTTTGATAAGGCTTTAGCGATAAGACCTAACTACATTACTGCTTTAGATAACAAAGCCTCTATTCTTCGTCAACTTGGGAGGGATAATGAAGCTATTGTTTATTATGATAAGGCTTTATCTATAGACCCCAGCAACACCAAGCCTTTAAATGGCAAAGGTCTAGCTCTTGTGGATCTGGGAAGATACAATGATGCTGTATCTTATTTTGATAAGGCTTTATCTATAGATCCTAATGATTCTGTTCTCTTAAATGATAAGGGCTTTGCTCTTTATTCCTTAGGAAAATATAATGAAGCTATTAGTTATTATGATAAAGCTATAGCGATAAAACCTAACTATGCTACTGCATTAAATAACAAAGCTCTGTCTCTTCTTAAATTAGAAAAACCTAATGAAGCTATAACGTATATTGATAAGGCTTTATCTATAGATCCTAACGATGCTGAATCATTAAATAGCAAAGGTGTGATTCTCGCCAACTTGGGAAGATATTATGAAGCTATAAAATATATTGATAAAGCATTGTCTCTAAGACCTAACTATGCCACTGCATTGGATAACAAAAATAAAATTCTTGATCTGTTAGGCAAACAACGGTAATTTCTCTCAATTAAGAATCCTTGCAAAGACGATTATAGCAATATGACACGAAATGATGCCATGTTTAAGATGTCCATCATGATTTTCTCATTTGATCCTAGTATCAAACAAATCATTCATACTGTCAAAAAAAGGGGATAAAATCTGTTGATTCAGCGCCAACTTCCAATATTCCATTGCTGCCACATTTCTGCAAGTTTTCCGTCTTCTGAAATCCTAAAGAGGTCAAAGCCACTAATAATTATTGGCTTCTCGCTAGCAGATACACCCAAAAAGTTTTTTTTAGGTATGCCAGTAAATGTCCATCGGATCAGCACCTTGTCTCCTTTGGATATCGTTTCATGATGTGTAATTTGGTATCCTGGACAGCTATCTACGACTCCTGATGCGAATCTCTTTACACCTTCTGGACCTTTAGTCAACTCCACAGGAAGTACAGGATTGTGCAGAACAAAGTCTGGAGTTAGGATTTCATCTGCTACTGAGAACTTTGCTTTCTGAAATATTTCCATATGAAAGCGGCGAGCAAGGACTTCATTTTCTTGTTCCGTTGTTTTTGATATTGTTGACGAAGATATATTTGACATGCTCCTATTCTCTTACCGCATCACACCTTAAGAAAACTGCTCAGTATTGTGTCATACAAATAAGAAAGGATAGGAAAGTATAAGCTATCGTGTCGATAAAAAGCTGCTAAATACTAGAATCGGGGACCTTTTCTTCCAAGTTCAAATCATCAACATTTCATAAAATTGAGTCAATGGCTTCCACCGACAAAATGGGATTCGAGGGAGCATAGATATGATACTCTAAATACTCGGTTAAGAATTGCCTCAGGCCCTAAAGCTTTGAAGCCCAGCTCTCGTTATTCTAGATATCCCTAGACATTTTACGGGCTGTTTTCATCCGTTCATTTTTCAAATCACTAGTTTGTTCTGGCACAGATCTAGGTTCTTCTCCTATCTGTCCACCAGTAGCATCATTCAACGCTTGGTCACGTTTTAAAGGATTCTTCCTTTCTACGCTCATTATTATCTATTTAATATACAGTATAGTTAATAGACTTGTTCATATGAGATAGGTGGTGTTAAACGGCCAATATGTGTTCATTCATCTAAGCAGCCATGACCACCAACCTGCAGCAAGAGGAACATCACCATACATCTTTATTGTGGCATCAGAACCGTTTTTCTTTATTTGGTTTTGAAATGTATCTACTATCTTTATTGTGGCAGCCTTTTTTGTTCCTATGCTGGATATTGTAAGGTAACAATAGTTGAAACACCCTTTGTATAAAATCACGTTTAAAGAATACATCATAAAACCACCACCCAGCTGCTAATGTTGATCTTTCACTGAATTTGTAGGCATTTTGTGAATGTGTCCTTTGCTCAAATTGATGTAAAACTTTTTTCAATATATCTAAATCTTTATCGAAGTCCCTAGAAGCTATACTAAAGAATGGAATCAATTCTTCTTTATCTTCTCCTGCTTCTAACACAAAGTCCATATCGCATCTATCTATAATATAGGGTTCAACGTTCAAGCTATTTTCTGCATATCATTTGTATGTTATAGGTTCCTCAATGATTCCACGCCGCATTGCTGTAGTATCAGCTTGTGGATTATGCTTCATTTTCTCAAATCCGATATTAATAGAAAAAATCCGTTTACAACAAGTACAAAGGAAGCGTTGAATACTGCCACTCTTATTATATCGTATACCATATTTCTTTTAGAACAGAACAATGACAGAATATACAATCGGATATATTAACAGGCTGTATGACAACTTCTTGTCTTGTTCTCTTAGTTTGAGACTAAATTCACTGCGATACACTTTTCGTTCCTATGTCTAAAATCGGGGCAACAGCTTCATTGTAAACAACATCACACTCTCCAATTTAAATGACTATTTGAATGACCGACTGGCCAGCAGTTGTTTAGGAAGGAAGGATTAAAGGCCGACTTTCTACGATAGTGTGCAAATTCGGGGCAGCATCTGACACCAATGTATTTCTATTGCTTGTGTTTTGCATACAGCAAATGGCCGCTTATTTCATGACTGGATGCATGTAATGGCATCTTTCCGTATTATCCGCCACCTGCTCCCATTCCTCCACCTGTTGATTCTACTTCTTGTTCCTGTAATTCCTTGTCTTCTTTAGATTTTGCTTTGGTAATTGGTTTTAATACCTCTTTTTGAATATCTATATGCTCTGCCTGCTCTTTTTCTTCCATATTCATAAAAGAGATACACATGATATTAATAACTATGCGAAAAGCATCTAAGTTAATTATATTCCAAGCCAGTTTTACGATACTTTTGATGGAGAACTTACGTTCTACAATTGCTTTTTTACTATCTATATTGTATAGTTCCATTGCTTCTGCCAGAATTTTATCAAATGTTTGAGAGTCAACTTCTATCTTGCTGGGTGGATTATATCCAGATTCTCTAAATGCATTTGCTAATACAATTAGTGCATTGCTCAAAATAGTCATTATAAATGCTCTATGAGATAACTGTGAAAAATATTATTACTTGTTATTGAACCTAACTCCTATCAAGTCGCTATTCATAGCTCTGATGATGTTCTGTTTCTTATTTCTTTACTTTTTGCTGCTAGTTTTGAAATGATCAAATATAGATAGTAACTAGATGAATAAAAGAAAAATAGAATTGTACGTATATTTCTGCTGCTATTTTATGCCTAGTTTAAGTACATCTACTTGACCGCTATGTACCCAATCTTTTATCTCTTCATGAGTTGGTTTTGCATCATGCCTGCCGGTTAGATGGAGATTCAAGAGAACATCGTTGACTTGGTTTAGCATTGGTTTGTTTGTTTCGTCTCCATTAGGCGATTTGTTCCTAAGATCCTCTGGAACCGTTTCCCACCAATCATTGAAGCTCTTCATGTGATCCCCTAGCTGCACACTATTTGATATATATCTTCAAGTGCAGGTTACTGTATACTCGTATATGATAAAGCATAGCCTTTTTATGATAAAGTCAAGGATAAAAAATATCAATAATCATAAGTTTGCTTATACTCTTCGATAAATTCCCGTTTGATAGCTTCTACTAAATCCTGATTCTCTTGCTTATCTTTTAATTCATTAGAATTACTTTGTGTGTCTACACCCAATGAATCTAGTTCATTTATCCACCAACT
>DATFDI010000124.1:0-9225 GCA_035252175.1 Nitrososphaeraceae archaeon | reverse complement strand
AATAACCTAAATTGCATATATGCATCCTGTCTATTATCAGTAGTTAAAATCGGTGGATTAACCTTGATAAAAAGACTTGCCTTCCTATTTCCTACACTTGCAGGAGGTAGATTTTCTTGGGTTAAACCATCTGCATATGCTTTTTGATTAAATATGTGGGAAGGGACACCATAAGAGAGAAGTGATGCAAACAACATTAATACTATGCTGTTGAAAATAGTTAACCTTAAACGGTAATTCGTATGTTTTATGTAAAAGATCAATCACACATCAGCTTTTCCTGAAATACACTTTTCAAGGTCAAAACAGATGTCAAAACAATATTGCCAGTTTGTTTTGAGGATTTAACTTGATCTAAGGGCTGATTCATAATATCTTACTACAATGATGGGTAAGATAAACTTAATGGTTAGATTTATCTAATATTTATTTCATGTAGATTGTCAATTTACTCTTGCTTTAACTATGTTTTCTTTTGCTACAAGCTAAATCATAATAATCATGGTGGTATATATCAAATATGATTATTGCCAAATCCATGTAAGAATTTCTGATTACATTAAATTACATACCTTATAATTACATGTCGCGATGATAGAAATTAGTTCATAATCCTGTAAGCTATCAGCTGTGTTTGTGAATATCCATCCGTTAAAGTGGTTTAATGTGAAGTATAATTTTCAATTGTATTTTTCTATTAGTCAAACAGAATAGTTATTCTTTGATATGATATTTTTCGATTGGTACAGTCCCTTCCTTGAATGTAATAACTAATTGATCACCAGCTTTGTATGGACAGTTCGGAATGGTACGTGGTTCTTGATCCGAGCCTTCTACTATACAGACACCTTGATTGTCTTTGAGAACTACTCTTGCCTCCTCAGTTATTTCTTTTCTTAAAATAACATCTTTGATAGGAAATCCAAACATGGCTTGGACCGCAAAAAATCCTCCGATTAATGCAACAACAACTATAATACCGAGCTCCTTACCGGACAGTCTGGAGAAGATTGACGAATTTGGGTCAGAGTCCGCGCCAGAATCGTATCCCATATACAGTCTATAAACAACAAACTAATTTAAAATAGATTTGATGTATGCACATGTATGTATGCATGTCTATAAAGTGTATGTTATTTTATTAATTGAATCAGAAATATCTGATTAATCATATCTTAGGCGCACGACTGGGATAGAGCAGTATCTGAGAGGAGTCCAGCTTGTCTCTCATTTAGTGGATGGATCTGGTTTATAAAATATAAATTTGTCAGTAGGTACTTCTTTAGCCTGTGTGCATCCGCATCTGGTCTTAGCCGTAAAAAGAAAATAATATTATCTATTAACTAGACCGATGTAATGATTAGGTTTATTTTATAGTATATGGTATACTATAGTGTTTGTCAGTGAGAGAGCATCATCAGAATGAAGAGCAAGAACCAAGAAAGGATATGGCAGAGGATTACTATGCTGGATATTATTGGGGTAACGAACCATATGAATCGTATGATCTTCCTGGTCGGAAAACTGACAAAGAACTTAAAAGCAGTATTTTAGAACGGTTACGCTCAAGCCGTGAATTCATTTCACTGAGTTCTATTGTTGTTTCAGTAGAGGATGGCATTGTTATTTTAACTGGTCACGTTAAGACATATAAAGAGAGAAGATTAGTGGGACAAGAAGTTTGGAGAACTCGTGGAGTAGTTAAGGTATTAAATGAGCTACAGGTAACTGAACCTGAGACAGCTGGGCCAAGCAATATTTTACAGGAGGCCAGGTAAGAGATTGAAGAGTGCTACTGTTTCCGTTAAAAATTTCTTGCTAGTATTGATATTAACTTGCTGTATTTCTTTTGGTATTTTAGGATTGCCATTGCTTGTCTATGGACAACCTTCGGATAAAGCTAGTGATAATAATAATGGTGATCTAAAGAAGCAAACAAATGGCGGTTCATTAGATGTAATGGTACAGCCCTCCCCTTGGCCTATTGGGCATACAGGTCCCACGTCGTTAAAAGTACAGTTTCTAACTAAAGGAGCCAACACAGTACAACCTCATATCGACTATGACTTGATAATTAAAGACAGTGGCGGCAAACAGGTATTTTCTGCATCTCAACTCGCAGGTCAATCGGGAGCACCGCTTCATACTGCAGAGGGTGTTGTCACAATACCATATACGTTTCCAAGTTCAGGAAATTACAATATTGATGTAACTGTGTATGGAATACTTTTCAATCCTATTAAACCTGAATCTGCTGATTTTACAGTAAAGGTAACGTAATTACGCAGATAATCTGAAAAGTAGATAGTGTACACCTAATCAGTTTGGGTTATCTTCTGAGTATCATTATAGTAGCACTCAGAGTGACTCCGAGTAACACTCATTACACAATATTTTTAAGCGATTTACACTACGGATAAAAGTGAGGAATTAATTGGCAAGAAAGCCATTATATGCATGCGGGACTTGTGGCCTGGATTTTACCCGAAGTTACAATGCCAAGCGGCATAACAAAAATCTTCATGATAATAATGCTGATATTATGACATTTTCCGAGTATACGATAGGTAGAATGTCAGGAAAGTATCCACCACCGGGTAATCCATTACAATATAGAATCAAAAATAGCAACACCAACAAAGGCCATATAGTTCACCAGTACGACGAAAATGATACTACTCATTTCAATCAACAAAAAAATATCCTGGATTCTACTATAACTAATTCTGTGCGTAATTTACGAGATAATGTGCCAAGTACACATAATCAATTTGGTAATGAAAGATACGCCATGTGTCATAATTTACTACAGGGTCTCGACAGAGATAGAGAAAGTCGAAAGAAACGAGAGACAGAGGAACTCATCTACGAAGTCGGAGGAATGTATTCTGATTTTCTTCCTCATGAAAAGGTGCAGGCCATAGTAACCGAATTCAAGAGTAGACTCGATTCTGCTACAAGTTATACTGCCATACACGCATTGTATATCGAGTTGGACAATCATCGAACCAGATTATTCAATCTAGCCTTGGGACGAGTCACGTGGTCAAATCTACATTAGATTGCTAAAAAAGAGTAAGTACATATGGGAATAGTAATCATTGGTCTTGGAAGAGTCACATAAACGACATCAAACTATTTGATAAAAGAGCATATTCAAGAGAAATTTAAAAAAAATCATTCAACTTTCTAGATCCAAAATGGTTAGTTATACAGCCATCAAATTTGTTGCTGCGTTGTGCTTTAAGTTAACCTCCTCTTCAAGCCTTGAATGTCAACAATATGTGTCTTATATAGAATCTTCAGCTTTACCTTTTGCCCAGTTATTCACTATACTTCTGTGTTAGTTATGGTATGATTCTTTTTCATATGACTTCTTAAGCCAAATAGGAGTCACAATAGTAGTAGTTGCTACCATTATAATCAAAGTAGTATAGATATCCGCAGATAATGCTCCTGATGTAACCCCTACTCCTGCTACAATTAATCCTACTTCTCCTCTGGAAATCATCCCGATTCCTACTTTCATAGCTTTGCTTTTGTTTTTCAAAAATATTAATGAAGGAATACCACAGCCAGCTAGTTTTGTGAAAATGGCTATAGCTACAATTATACCTGAAAGAAAAAGGACGTTAACATTAACTCCGCGAAGGTCTACTTGAGCTCCAATTATTGCAAAGAACAATGGAGCAAATATTATTTGTAATTTTTCGCCATATTCCTCAACTCTTTTCATCAATTTTGTGCTAGCTACTGCCATACCCACTGCAAAAGCTCCAACGATGGGAGATAAACCCATAAATGCAGCCATAGCAGCAGCTCCAAAGAAACTTGCAGTTGTAATTCCTTCTATACTACCTTTGGACTTCCACAATTTTTCTACATGCAAGATCCTAGGAACTATGAGGACAGAACCAATCAATAATGCAGCAAATAACCCTAAAATCTTAATCACAAGAAAGATTACGCTAATAATGTCAGGAGATGTATTTCCCGTCTGAACCATAGTAGTAACTACTGATAGTGCAGCAATGGCAAGAACATCATCTACTATGGCAGCTCCTAAAATTAATCTCGCTTCCTTGGATTGCATCTTACCTAATTCTGTTAATACTTGAATTGATATTGCAATACTGGTAGCTGTAAGCGCAGTTGCAACTAGCAACGATTCAAGTGTTCTAAACCCAAATACAACGAACACAAGATAACCAACAAAAAAAGGAACAATGACTCCAATAGAACCTATCGTAAAGGAAGCAGCGCCACCTTTTAGAAATTCCTTTGGAGTGATTTCGAGTCCTGCAATAAATAAAATGACTATTGCAGATAATTCGCCTATGTGGCGCACAGTCTCATTAAGAACAACAAGGGGTTTTCCATCAAAAAATGGTAGAGCACCTAATGCAAAAGGGCCTACAATAATACCAGCTAAAAGCTCTCCTAACACCACAGGCATCTTCATCCTGTGGAAAAGCTCTGCGAATAGCTTTGAAGCGAACAATAGTATGCCCAATGTCAGAACAATGTGGAGAAACGCTGCTGATCCTTCTGTTGCCACTTCTGTAGATACCAAAGCTCTTATGGATTCAGAATAGAAGAAGAAGTAAAAGTGTATCTATGAACTTGCGCTATAGCACTTCAACAAAATTTATTGAGTTCTGTTAACTTGACCCGGACTAAAATAACTAAAATAAAGATGGTGGGGATTCTTCTCGCTTTTCTTGTTCGTCCTCATTGCATTCATAAACATAACCTAGCACAGTATCGGCAGTAGTTCCTAGTGATGTATGGGGCTTTGTCAGGACTACTATCAAGTGACTTGCCTCATAAATCTTAATTACTCTAATATTGTCATATTCAGAAATATCCCATAGGTGTTTTCCAATTGTCTCTGTTCTTAATTTTTCTTTTGCACTTTCTTCTATGACAGCCTTAGTCTTATTTATCGGTTCAAAATTGAATTCTAACTTTGATCTAATGATTTCGATAAAAGACTTGTCAATATTTGTATCAGGAGCAATAAACATATCCGATGTCTTTCCTTCTGAATTTATAGTAAAAACAGCCAATATTTTTTCGTCGACCTCAACTATGTGTCTAATCTTTTCGTAGGATAATAACAATGTTGGATGACAATATGAATATGTATTCAAAGGTATTTAAGATGATTCGTAAGAAGGTCCACGATTACAAAGGTATTTCTAAATAAGCTGTAACATTACGACATGGTTGGAACCTAATACGTGGCCAAGCTTGTCTAGTATCATTGCAAGATAATGGGATAAAAATATCAAACTTTTGATGCTTTTATTCATTCATTCGTGATTAACTAAGTTAATCTATATTCTCATATGAAAAATAAGCTGCATTTATTAATGATGTTTATGAAAAAGATAATTATATTGTCATGTCTGTAGACTATATATCACCAGTTAGTGATAAAGAAAGAAGAAAAGACACCACTTCACTAACGTTTCGTTTAGAGCAAGGTAGTGTCAACAAACTACGTGATGAAGCACAAAAGCAAGGAGTCAGCATAAACTCCCTCGTAAGTCAAATTATTAATAACTTCTTTGACTGGCACATATTTGAGCAACAGGTAGGATTCGTGCCTATTCTGAAACCAGTCGTCAGAGAGCTCTATACCAGTATGAGCAAAGAGAAGATATTGCAAATAGTTGCAAATACGACAAGTGAAGAATCAGAAAATAGCATTTACTTTATGAAAGGAAGGCTAGATTTAGAATCATTTTTATCATGGTTTGAATCCCGAATGAGAAATTCGTCTATACAGCTGAATCATACATTTGACAACAAAAGTAGATTGCATACCTACGTAGTAAAACATGACATATGTGAAAATTGGTCTTTGTATTTAAAACACCTAATAGAGCATATCTTCAACGAAGTTTTAGAAAAGAAGGTAGAAGTTAGCACGTCATTTAGTATGTTGACATTTCGATTCAAGCAAGAAGATTAGATTATGGAATAGCGAATGAGACTAATTCAAATGAAAAGAAGGTAAGCAAATCATATAGTACAAAACCACATGTTCTAAAAACATCATCTCCAACTTATTCTGATTACTGCAATCAAAAGCTACGAATCGTGGACTAGCAATGTTTCACATAATGGATGATATTAAGGCAGCCTATAGCCTGATTAAAGAAGATTTATCTTTAGACCAACGCATTCTATTTATCCGGTCCTCAATACGTTAAAAGTGATTTATCCTATTCCTCTGCTTTTGATACTTCCACTATCTGCTGCTTTTAAAATTGCTGCAATTATACGATCTTGTGCTGTGCTTGTGTTTTAGGGTTGAAAAAACATATATAGTTTGCCACTTGGTCAAATAAATATACGAACAATCCTAATAAGTTTCCTTAAAAAGACGAACGTCGTTAACGGGTTGTTCCGTGAAAGTTAATATCTAAATAATCATACTTTAGCTTAATTTCCTTTGTACTACACAGCGAATCATTCTGCGATCTGATCGAGGTCACTCAACTCTTCCTCAAATTTAAATGCCAGCATTGAAGATGATAGGGAAATCTCAACCCTTTTTTGCAGTACATTATTGAATATATGCTCTATTATCTCTTTTAAATAAAAAGACCAATTTTCAGATATATCGTGTTTAACAACATATGTATGGATTCTGCTATTGCGGTCGAATGTATGACTAACCTGTATGGACGAATTTTTCATTCTATTCTCAAACCAAGATAGGAAAGAATTCAAATCTATATTTCCTTTCATAAAGTAAACAGCATTTTGTACTTCATCTTTGCCAGTCTTTGCGGCCATTTCAATTATCTGCTCTTTGGTCATTTTTGAAAAAAGTTGTTCGACTACAGGTTTCAAGATAGGCACAAATCCTACTTTAGGCTCAAAGATATGCCATTCAAGAAAGCTTTTCAGCACATGATTCACGAAGGAGTTCAAACTAATTCCTTGTTTTTGTGCCTCTGCTCTTAATTTCGTAATGATATCTTCGTCTAAACGGAACGTTAATGAAGTACTATTTCTATTGTTAACACTATTTAACAGATCTTCTTGATGCATGACAACAACCTCCACGAGTAGTTTCTAGAGTAAAGCCGGAATCTCATTTTTCCCTTATAAAAATAAGTCTTTTATACTATAAATAATCGATCATTCCAAGATAATCAATTCAAACTAGATTCTTGTTGTTCATAAGCATGTGAAACACGTGCCTAGAGATCAATCTGGTTCCAAACGTAAGATTACCAGTTCACATGATCGTATTGGTGGTATAAGGTAATTGCGAGTAGCAAGCTTGTATATGCCAGCTTTTCTTGTCGTTATTGTTAAGTGAACGATTAATTCTAATCGATTAATTCTTTCATGCTCTTATAAGCTTGTAAGAAAAGGATGCCTTTTTCAGTTGTCTTGTATAATCTGTTATCTTTGTAGTCAAAATGCTGTATCAATCCTGCCTCTATTAAAACTGACATATACCTCTTGAGTCTTTGATATGTCAAAAATGAATTGTAGTATATCTTTGATTTCTGTACCTGCCCACTTGCAGCGGTTTCTAAAATGACTGCAAAAATGTCTGCTTTGCATCTATGTTTTAATGTTGTATGATGCTTTTGTATAGTGACTGCTTGAGCTGCTCTCTGATTCATAAAGAAATAACTATAAATCTAATTGATAAGATGGAAGCACCCAGATGCAACTATTTGCAAAGATAATATACGCTTTCAAGTACTTCAATCGGTAGATTACATGGAATCCCTGTAATGACTCACAATTCTATTGATTCGAGCCATATTACATCACGTAAGCAACAATAACAATATACTGCGCCCGGTTTATTTGTATTGTAAAAACTCTCTATTCGTTCACACAGGGTAAAAATCAAGCGGTTTATCTACTCTTGTGGCAAATCCATAGGTAAATATTCCGAAACCTATTACACCAATAACGACAAATATTATTTCCAAGTCAATAGGTAACTCACTTTTGATATGAGACGGAAGGGCATATGGCAATGTCCCACCTGCATTTACTTCTTCTTTTACGAATTGTGATCCGAAATATATGGTGCCAGCAAAACCAATTGCTGCTATTACTATTCCTATAACAATGATACTCCACTTGTCTTTAAGAGTTGGATTATTGTTGTTAGTATTATTGTTGTTATTCTCTTTTTTTCTTACTATTTTTCTCGCTATGAAACTGTCTAGTCCCAAAGGGGTTCATTCTAAGAAAAGGTTATTTAACAATTAAAATTTATGTTTCTGTTGCGTTTGTTATAAGTCATTTGCACTTGTTTGCAAATATATACACAGTGCTAATCACAACTTGTCTATTTAGTTTAGAGCTTCCGTGGTTTGATTAAGCCTAAATCTTTCCGAAACGATAGGATGATTTACTAAATTCCATGCATCTGATGAATATGATCGTAAAGGTCTCCTCTACTATGAAATGACTCGGCGCATTCTTCACATGTATAAGAGGATTCTATCGCTTGTTGTCTATGTATCATTCTGATGTTAATAGATAATACAATCTCAATCAAAAATGTAGAGTAACAATGTTAATGCATTACTGCTACAGTAGGTCGTGCAATTATATATTAGATAAAACTATAGTCATATTATTACATTTAACGACTTTTGAACTTTTACAAAGGCCTATAATATAGGTGATATACAATCCATTGAGCCGGCGTTCTGATCAAATAGTTTATGCTTCATTAATAACACATCAGGAGAAAAATTTTGTAATTATTGAAGTAGCGTCATACACTTGATCATAGAGTTTTGCATAATAGTCCTATAGCAGTGAATACTGTATGTAAAACTTCAACTATTACGTGGGCTATCATGTCAAATGTAGAATCAGGTAATTCAGAGACAAGCATAATCTAAAATCTACTAATGATAGGATCTTATTGCAGATTACTGCGTGTAATTGCAGATGAGATTAACTATGTTAATCAGATAATATATAGAAAGAGGCTCTAATAAGCTCAACTGAATAACAATGGCACAAATGCCAGCACTTATACCAAAGGAAGTAGAAATTCAAAGACTAAAGAAGATCTATATAATGGTCATAATGCTAGGTTCAATTGCTGCATCAGTAGAAGTGGATAATTTTGTAGACGGATCATTGCATCAAACAGCTATTCGAGATAGCGCATTTACTCCAGCACACTGGTGGTTGTACAGTCACTTTGTGGCTCTTCCA
>DATFDI010000123.1:0-24395 GCA_035252175.1 Nitrososphaeraceae archaeon | reverse complement strand
GTCATACCAAAATTCCACGTGAACTCCGTTTGGAATTCTCCATTGTGCAGTCTTTATACCAATTGGTTTTCCTTGCGGCATTGGTGGAACATCCCCGTGTTGATAGCCACTACATGAATGGTATTGTGGATGAGGTCCTTCCGAACGCATAGCCTTAAATCCACCGCTATACGGAACTGATGCTTCATACAGTCCGCTTCCTTCGCCTGTACTACCATGCGAGCCAATCTTTGGACTCCACCATGGTTTGTCAGTGCAAGATGCTGGATTATTGTTAAGAGTAAAGACCCATGTTGTCTCTCTATCTACTAGAGTACGGTCATTTGCAATATTGAATCTAATACCATCTGATACACAGTTTCCACCAGATGTATTTTCCTTAGTTTTTATTCTACCACCTGGCAATGGTGTATAGATCATCTCTGTACCGTTCTGTGAGGGTGGCGGAGGTGGCGGTAGTAAAGTAGAATGCATGACTGTTATTTTTTGGACCATACTATCTGAGAGACCAGCATTGTCTGTTACCGTCAGCTTAAAGAACAGCGCTGTGTCATCTTGCAAGTTTGAAGGGGCAGTAAAGGTAGGTTTTGGACCCGCTGGATTGCTCAATACAACTGTTGGACCGGATGTTTGATTCCACATAAACGTAATTGGGTCACCATCAGGATCATGACTTGCACTTCCATCTAGTGTTACAGTAGTGCTACCATTGACGGTTTGGTCTGGGCCTACTACTGCAATTGGAGCACTATTAGATGGTGGTGGTGGCGGTGGAGGTGGCGTAGTACCCGTATGTTTGACTAGTATAGAAGCAGTATCGCTGCTAGACATACCATGGCTATCTGTTACTGTCAGTTTGAAGTTAAGAGTGGTGTCCTGCTGCAGGTTTGAGGGAGCAGTAAAGGTAGTCGTTGAGCCGGTCGGACTACTCAGCTGTACTGGAGGACCACTTGTTTGTGTCCAAGCGTATGTCAATGTATCGCCATCTGGGTCATGGCTTGCGCTTCCATCTAGCGTTACCAATGAGCCCTCATTGACTATTTTATCAGCTGAATGACCTGCATCAGCTATTGGAGGGTTATCAGCTGCCGGTGGTGGGTTAGGAGGAGGAGGTGGTGGTGGAGTAGAATTGTGCTTAACCAGAATAGAAACAATATCAAAGCTAGATAAACCGCCACTATCAGTAACTGTCAGCTCAAAGTTAAGTGTGATGTCCTGCTGCAGGTTTGAGGGAGCAGTAAAGGTAGATTTAGCTGAATTGGGATTGCTTAGCTGTACTGGAGGACCACTTGTTTGTGTCCAAGCGTATGTCAATGTATCGCCATCTGGGTCATGGCTTGCGCTTCCATCTAGCGTTACCAATGAGCCCTCATTGACTGTCTGGTCTGGACGTGAATGACCTGCATCAGCTATTGGAGGGCTATTAGTAGTGACTTGTGATCTGAGCTGTGGTGGTGAAGTCGGTGAAAAGAGAGTAGGTTCAACAGGGGTCTGAATCTGAGAATTTGCACCATTGTTTATTGCAGTAATTCCGCTTGAGCCAGGAGCGATTCGGACATGTTGGCTATGATCTTCGGATCTTAAAGTATTACCTGAATCTTTTTGAGGTATAATGCTTACTTGACCGCTTCCAGTGGGTTGTTGTGGAGCTGAGGGCAGAGAAGTAGAAGTTGGTAATGATTGAGGTTGTGATGATGCAGACAAAGACATAGTTTGTTGGGCTGGCGGCTGCAATGGAGGGGAAGAAGACGATGATGAGGATGGAGCCTGCGAAGATAATACTTGTTGAGCATGCGAAGCTGCCTCTTGTATTATTTGTCCTATATCTTCTTGACCACTAGCCAAATTTGCAGCTACTTGGAAAGATACAGCATTAATAGAATTAAAATTACCAGCGGCCTGTTGCTCTGCAAGATATAACAATGATTGAGCTAAAGGACCGTTAGGATTTGCTTTAACAACGGATTTTATCTGCTTTATAGCATTGGTTGCCTTATCTTGACCAGATGTTTGTGCTATTTGGGTCTGAAGTAATTGAAGCAGCTGTTGTACCTGCTCTTTGCCTACACCTACGCTTGCATCTGAACTTACTATTTGATCAGAAACATCCTTGATAGTTGAACTATTCTTCATTTTGTGATCGTTATTGTTGTTATTGTCACCGTAGGCGACCATAGAAATTGTTGTATTATTATTTACACCGCCAAGTACAATTGATAACGATAATAAAACAGTCATAATCATCACATACACGCTTTTGTGATGATTCTTTGTGATTTTCACAATACAAATGGATGGAATCGCATATTTACACTACACCGTAATTTGTAGCAATATTCATTTGCGTATATTTTTATAATAATTAAGCAACTGCTCTATTACATACAATAGTTTAGCAACAGAATTGATTATTATTATATTGACTTTTTTTCTTTTTAGTGATATTTTGTCATAGATACTATGACAAAAGGTCACATGGTACTATATCAGTTCATTTCTCTAGCAGCTATTATCGTTAGTCGTATGGTAACTAATGTGTACCTTGATCAAGTGCCCTTTATGTATATACTTTTGCTATGTGTATCATATCCAAGATCAGACATAGTTATGACCTTAAGTCCATTGTCATATAAATATCTCATCTCAGCATCAAATAGATTCACAGTAGTATCAATGGGTCTATTGCTATCACTTAAGTCACGATAGTTTACTCCTAGCACCAATACTAACATATCGCAATGCGATATCAATGCTATTGAACAAGCTAACAGCAGTCCTCATAGTATGTCGCCACAGCTTCTCAAATGTTGATTGTGGACTATATTATCAGTTCATAATCAGAGTACTAGATAGTAGAGCTAACTTACCTTTAATTATGGGTCATAAATGAATATGCTTACGGCCAATAATATTGGTTGATGGTCTCTTCTACTATAAGCAGTTATAAAAGTCGTCTGGTACAATGGTTTTTCGTTCGTAATCATTACTTAATTTGTTTGTTAAAGATAGCGTAAATAAGTCATTATTTCTGACTGTATGATGAAGCTGCGTCTTAAAAATGAAAATGATATCAGGAACCATATCGAGCACAGATAAGCTACAACAGACGCTATCTCTTGCTGTTGTGTTTTCGATACTTTTTACAAGCATTTTCTCACTTGTAGTCCTAACAGTCAATGCTGAAAGTTCAGCTAGGGTCCAGTCTATTATTACTGTTACAGTACCGCAGATTAAGATGATATATGATAAGAGAGCATATGATATGTCAACCTTTGTTTTGGCCAATAGTCAGGAGATGAAGAAAATCACCATTCCAGATAGTGATCCCCCTGAGGATGGTTCGAGCCCTCCTATTCCACTCAAAATTGGAAGCAAAGTGCATTTTCAGTTTGATAATCAGCAAAAGCCGACAAAAATAAGTGCATACATAATCGACATGGAAGCTTCGCCAGTCGAGCTTTATGTGCAGAGACAAATTGGACCAAAAAAGTCGGACCGGCTGGCATACTGAACCTTGAGGTACATGCATTATTCCCGACGGACAATACACATCACAATACATATTAGCTGATATTACCCCTGGTGGCAATTCCACTATCAAGAACCTCTCTGGTAATCAGGGAGGCCATAATAAAAGTCCGGACAATGGATATATTGGCCTTAATGGGTATATCGGATTATCTGATAAACAGCAGTGCAGACGTCCAGATAGACTCCAGATATCGAAAATTACTTCATATTCTGCTCAAAGCAGTAAGGCTGGCACTGGCACGCTTGCAAACACATTAGACGATAATAATCTACAGACTATATGGGCACTTAAATGAACTAGTGTTAAAGCTTTTGTAAAGTCGTCTTCAGAAACTGCTGCGAGTAGAACCAATGGATCATCATCATCATCTTCTGATACTAACCCGTGGCTTCAATTAGATTTAGGTGCAGATAAGACCGTGTGCAATATTGGAATTGCATTTCCAAACGGCGATGAAACTATAAACTTCTTTAAAGTACAAACATCCACTGACGGAAAAGTCTTTTCTGACGTAGGCGGTGTAGAAAGTTATCCATTTCTCGCAGGTGGACAGTTGTTCACGTTTCCAGATATGCCAGACAAAGCAAGGTACATCAGGATTTCGGACATCGGCAGCATTATACCAGGAGAAACGAAGATATCAGAAGTTATGTCAGCTGGCAGCTAACTAGTAGTTGCAATCACATTATCATCGGCAAGTCAAGTCAGTTGTCTTCTTCATCAATAGTCATCTGACACATATTCACCCACCGTGCTTTGATATTCTAAATATAGTATAGTGTACGTTATAACAAAAATGGCACAGGTGGTAGAATACGGCCTTGGTTATGCCACAAGTGCAACTTGTCTAGCTATTTGACAATGCATAGACATAGAATAGATGATGTTAACTCTATTCAGTTGTGGAGTTGTAGTAATTGTGGTTTTAAATGGAAGGAGACATGGTCATCTTATGGTCATTCCTTATGGTCTGAACAATCCTATAATATGACAGACAATGATCGAAGGTTTTACAGGTAGATCCGAAATTATAAGAGCGAGTGTTAGAAGTTTATTATCAGAAGGAAGGAAGAAAAAAGAAGATCTAATCGGTGACGTTCATGCCATTTTTCTCGTCATTCATGATGAGAAGTCTGATAATGAAATTAATGAGATGGGACAGCCTATGATAAATTAATAAACACACATTTACACAACAAGATTGATAAAGATAGATGCCTTGAGATATTTGTTCTAAAAGGAGATGCAAATCAAATAAGAGATATGACAAAGAGATTTCAAATTAATAAGAAAATGGATAATGTCAAATTAATTCCATTGTAATAACCGAATCGGTTGTTCTCTTTTAGTACATAGCAATTTAGTCGATTAGAAAAATTTAACAGTTCAGGATTATACATATATTATTAAATGACTTATATATGTTAACTGCGTTATTATTAATATAGATTTATAAGGTTAATAATTAGTATATTGCATCGTTCAAATGGTTAATAAACTGTCAACTGGACTTTTGTTAAGTGTTCTATTAGTATTAAACTCTGGTGTAGTGTTTCCCAATATTGCTGATGCTAATGCTGTTAGCGTCAATAGCTCTACTACTACTGCGGGAACATCTAATATCAACACACCTAAACTAAAGGTTGTAGCATCATTTTTTCCAGTGTATGAGTTTGTAAAGAAAGTCGGAGGGGATAAAGTAGATTCATCTGTGCTTGTACCAATAGGTGCAGAACCTCATGATTTTGACCCTACTATTCAACAAATTCAAGGTGCTGAATCAGCAGCTATGTTGGTATATAATGGAGCAGGTATGGATGCAACTTGGATAAATAAAGTCAATCCAAAGTTTGCAGTAGATACAAGCAATGGTCTGAATTTACTTGCAAGCCATGATTCTGAAATTCATGCGCCAACAGATCCCCACATTTGGTTAGACCCTGTATTAGCAATTCATCAGGTTGAAAACATTCGTAATGGATTGTCCAAAGTTGATCCTGGAAATGCGGCATACTATGATCAGAATGCTCAAAACTTCATAGGACAGCTCAAGTCTTTGGATGCTTCTATAAGAAGCAACCTAAGTAGCTCCAACTGTGCGAAAAGGGATTTTATAGCATTCCATAATGCTTTTGGATATTTTGCAAAAGAGTATGGCTTGAATCAACGCAGTATTCATGAAGGCTTGACACCAGAGGGTGAAATACTCCCACAAAGATTAGTAGAAGTGGTACAGTTAGCAAAGAATTTAGGAATAAATATCATCTATTCTGAAGATCTCATTGACCCTCGTTCAGCTCAAGTGATTGCAGATGAAATTCCTAATGGCAAAGTAATGGTTCTAAGTCCAATTGAAGGCATAAACAAACAAGAACAACAACAAGGGATAGGATATTTAGAAAAGATGTATCAAGATTTAGCTGCTCTAAAGGAAGGATTGCAGTGTAAGAATTAAAAGAAGGAGAAGAAGAAGTAGTATTTATCAAAAACTCATAACGTTTGCAGTAATTGCAGCATTGGTCTGTTATTGGCCATAGTAGCAGTACTTCCAATTATACCCCAGTCACATGCAGTTGTAGCCCATAGAGAACATGTTTGCAAAGACGGACAAGTAAGCCTTGTAACCCGCCAAAAGCAAGGCGTGTCTGAGAAAGCTTAAACATTAATCTAAAACAAATGGAGATAAACACGTATGGACCGTATTCTACGCCAGCTATTGCTACTTATGCTCAAAATTATATTGTTAGCATAACCAACCAATATATGATCGTTTTGCTACTAGAATCTTTTAGTGCTTACCACATCGAGAGCATTTACACTAGCACAAGATGTATTTCCACCAAGGGGCGATCAGCCCGATGCGATTGAAAAATTAGTCAAAGGTGTCTTAACAAAAAGAGGATGCCAAACTTTACTCGGTGTTACAGGTAGCGGAAAAACATTTACAATTGCAAATGTTATATTACGTACAAATAAAAACACTTTAATAATATCACACAACAAAACTTTAGCGGCTCAACTCTATGCAGAATTCAAGGAGTTTTTTCCAAATAATAACGTTGGTTACTTTGTAAGCTTCTATGATTACTATCAGCCCGAGAGTTATATCCCACAGACGGATACATATATTGAAAAAGATACCGAAGTCAATGAAAGAATTGAAAAAATGAGGTTAGAAGCAACAGCGATGTTGATGTCTGGTGAGCCTACAATAATAGTATCTACAGTGTCATGCATTTACTCGCTTGGGTCACCTACAGAATGGGAAGAGAGTTCAACTACATTAGAAAAAGGGATGACTATTAGCAGGAGAGGCTTGATTCACAATCTAATTGAAGCACGGTATGAACGAAATGATACATCGCTAATACCAGGTAGCTTCAGGGCAAAAGGCGACACTATTGACATCATTCCAGGATATTCTAATGATGTAATTCGGATTTTACTCTTTGGGGATGAAATTGAGAAGATTAGCATTCATGATCATGTTACTCTGAACAAGATCAGAGACATCCATTCTGTAAAGATCTTTCCTGCTAAGCACTATATTGTAGGCGACGATTCTAGGTTATCTGCTATAAAATCAATAAAACGAGAGCTAGAGAATTGGCTTCCTAATCTACCAAGCGAGCTTGAAAGACAACGTCTTACCTCACGTACAAAATATGACTTGGAAATGATAGAGGAGTTGGGTTATTGTGCAGGAATTGAAAATTATTCTCGTCATTTAGATGGTAGAATCCCAGGACAGCCACCTTATTGTTTACTAGATTTTTTTGGCGAGGATTTTTTACTGGTCATAGATGAATCGCACGTAACAATCCCTCAACTACATGGCATGTACAATGGAGATTATACACGTAAGAAAATGTTGGTCGACTATGGATTTAGACTACCTAGTGCTTTTGATAATCGCCCCTTGAGGTTCAGAGAATTTGAAAAATATTTAAAAAATGTAATTTTCGTATCTGCAACACCTGCAAGCTATGAGATAAAATCAAGCTGGCAAGTTGTAGAACAGTTAGTAAGACCTACAGGATTAATTGATCCAAAAGTGGAGATCAGATCTACTAAGAATCAGATACAAGATTTGATCGACGAAATTACCATTAGAGTACATAATAACCAGAGAACCCTTGTTACGACTTTGACAAAAAGGATGGCTGAAGACCTCTCAGAGTTCCTTGCAAAGAATAATGTAAGAGTACGTTATTTACATTCGGAAATTGAGGGGCTAGAGAGAACAGAGATAATAAGACAGTTACGGATGGGCGAATTTGATGTTTTAGTTGGCATAAACTTGCTAAGAGAAGGTTTGGATATTCCCGAAGTGTCGTTAGTTGCTATTTTAGATGCAGATAAGGAAGGTTTTCTACGCAATAATACTAGTCTAATACAGACTTTTGGACGAGCTGCAAGACACATCGATGGTATGGTTATCTTGTATGCTGATCATGCTACTGATTCCATAAGAAATGCAATGGCAGAGACAGAAAGAAGACGCAAAAGGCAGATTCAATACAATAAAAAAAATCAAATAACTCCTCAATCTGTTGTTAAACCTATTCCTGATAAAATATCAACAAAAACACATGACATTGATTTCACTAAGTCTATGGCAAGAACAGATCTTGTAAAACTTGCAGCTGAAACAGAATCGGCTATGAAAAGATTTGCTGAAGATTTAGATTTTGAGAAAGCAATTGAATTTAGAGAAAGATTGATAAAAATAAACAGAGCTATTGGGGAGCCAACAATATCAGAGGTTTTCTAAAATATGCATGATAAAATAGCGATCAAGGGTGCAAGGCAACATAATTTAAAAAATATAAGCCTTGAGATCCCAAAAAATAAGTTCGTTGTAATAACTGGCTTGTCAGGATCTGGCAAATCAACACTTGCATTTGACACAATTTATGCAGAAGGTCAAAGGCGCTATGTAGAATCTTTGTCAGCGTATGCAAGGCAATTTTTGGAATTGATGGACAAACCTGACGTAGATTCTATTGACGGTCTATCACCGGCTATATCAATACAACAGAAGACTACAAGCAAGAATCCACGTTCCACAGTTAGTACTGTCACAGAAATCTATGATTATTTGAGATTGCTGTATGCCAGAATTGGAATTCCTCATTGTCCGCAATGTAATAGGAAGATTACAAGTCAATCTGCAGATTCAATTACAGATTCAATCTTGGGATTAGTTCAGCAAGGAGGAAAGAACACAATAATACTTGCTCCAATAATTCAGTCAAAGAAAGGCACATATGAGAAACTGTTTAGTGAATTAAAGCAAGATGGATTTGCAAGAATTAGAATAGACGGAGAAATAATTAATCTTGAAGATGAAGAATATGGTGATAATAACCAAAGACAAATTTATCCTAGGTTAGACAAGCAAAAAAAACATACAATTGAAGTGGTTGTTGATAGATTAAAACCATCCACCAAAGAAAAAAGTCGACTATTTGAAGCAATTCAATCTTCATTAAAAGTAGGGAATGGACTTGTAATTGCATCCATAGATGGCAAAGATATATTTTATTCCCAACGCAACGCATGTCCGCATTGTGGAATTAGCTTGGGCGACTTGGAACCACGTACATTTTCGTTCAATTCTCCATTTGGTGCTTGCAGAAAATGCAATGGACTTGGAATCAAAATAGAATTTGATCCTGAATTAATCATTCCCGACAGATCAAGGAGTATATTAGAAGGAGCGGTAAAGCCTTGGTCAGGTCATTTTGCTACTTTTCGTTCTGCAATGCTCAGAGATGTAGGAAAACGCTTTGGATTTGATCTTTATACACCAATTTCAAAGATGACAGATCAGCAGCTTAGAATTATTCTCTATGGAACTGATGAAAATATCCATTACAAATATGAATCTAGGTATTCTGAAAGTAGATGGGAATACAGAGGTTCTTTTGAAGGTATAATTCCCAATTTGGAGCGTGTGTATAAGGAAACTGAATCTGAATCGAAGCGGGAAGAGCTCATGCAATTCATGCGCGAGCTACCATGTGATGATTGTCATGGAAAGAGATTACGCAAAGAAGCACTATCGGTAAAAATTCAGGAAAACTCTATAATGGATATTTGCGATCTTTCTATCGATGATTGTTATAAGTTTTTCCAGACAATAGAGCTTTCAGAAACTGAGAGGCACATTGCAAAGACTATACTAAAAGAGATAATTTCAAGACTCGAATTCCTACGCAATGTTGGATTGAATTATTTATCATTGAATAGAATGACAGCAACACTGTCCGGAGGAGAATCACAACGAATTAGATTGGCCACTCAGATTGGTTCAAACTTAACTGGAGTTTTATATGTTCTTGATGAACCCACTATAGGATTGCATCAAAGAGATAACGCTAGATTGATTGACACATTGAAAAAATTGCGCGACCTTGGCAATACACTACTTGTAGTCGAACATGACGAGGAAGTAATACGCAATTCAGATTGGATTGTTGACATTGGACCTGGAGCAGGTGTACATGGCGGACAAATTGTTGGTAGTGGTTTGTTGGAAGATATCTTAAAAAATGAAAATTCCATTACAGGTGCTTTTCTCAGAGGAGAGAGTATTGTTTCAGACACTAAACACATCAGAAGCAAGGATCCAGAAAAATGGATAACTGTATATGGGGCTCAAGAGAATAATCTAAAATCAATTGATGTTCGATTCCCCCTTGGATGTATGACAGTTGTAACAGGAGTTTCTGGCTCTGGTAAATCAACGCTGGTAAACGATATCTTATTTAGGGCATTGTCACATCATTTTTATGGTTCAAAAGAAAAACCTGGTAGACATAGGAAGATTTCGGGTCTAGAACAACTTGATAAAGTAATAGGAATTGATCAATCACCAATTGGTCGCACACCTAGATCAAATGCAGCAACCTATGTTAATGCATTCACTCCGATAAGGGAACTATTTGCAAAGACTCCTCAAGCAAAAGAAATGGGATACAAAGCAGGCAGATTTTCATTTAATGTATCTATGGGAAGGTGTGAAATGTGCGAAGGTGCTGGAGTGAAAAAAATTGAAATGCAGTTTTTACCAGATGTGTATGTCACGTGTGATGAATGCAAGGGAAGAAGATATAATTCAGAAACACTCAGCATAAAATATAGAGGCAAAACAATTTCAGATATACTTTCTATGACAGTCGAGGAAGCGCTAGAGTTTTTTGCAAATATTTCGAAGATTGAGAAGAAATTAAGAACTTTAAATGACGTAGGACTCGGATACATACGTCTTGGTCAGCCGGCGACTACATTATCAGGCGGAGAAGCCCAGAGAATCAAACTTGCAGCAGAACTCTCAAAAAGAGATACAGGTAGAACAATCTACATACTCGATGAACCAACAACTGGCCTCCATTTTGCAGATGTAGGCAAATTACTACATGTTTTAAAAAGACTAGTAGATCTTGGCAATACGGTGATAGTTATTGAACATAATTTAGATGTGATTGCTAGTGCACACTGGATTATAGATCTTGGACCAGAAGGTGGGGAGAAGGGTGGCAGGGTTGTTGTTGCTGGAACACCAAATGAAGTTGCAATGAATGAGAATATCAGCTATACAGCTAAATATCTAAAACCTAAATTAGTAATTAATCAGCTAATTCAAAGAGGTGCAAAATAATCTTAGAGTCTATATCTGATATCTTTTACATAACAAAAAAGCAGATCCCGCAATCTCCTGGAGTTTATTTGATGAAAGATAACGAGGGAAAAATAATTTACATAGGTAAAGCGAAAAACCTCCGTAATCGTGTCAAATCATATTTCTTAAAAGAAAATAATAATAACGATAACTACAATTGGAAAACTTCGCAGCTCATAAGGAAAATCAAAGATATTGAATTTGTAGTAACTGATAACGAAATCGAAGCATTTTTGTTAGAATCGAACCTTATCAAGAGATATAGACCGGTATTCAATATTGAATTAAAAGATCAACAACGCTATACATATCTAAGAATTACAGATGAGACTTTTCCTCGCCTACTTGTTGCAAGACGTAATAGAAACGGTGAATTTTATGGTCCAAAAGGCAAAGTATACGGTCCTTTTGTACGTGGAAGTTCAAAGTTTCTTACCATTGGTTTTTTGAGAAAACTATTCAAAATTAGAATTTGTGGCAAACTTCCTAAAAAGCCGTGTTTGGAATTTTTCATCAAGAATTGTGATGCACCGTGCATCAACAATATAACAAAAAATGAATATATGAGGAATATTTCTGAATTGCAGAAAATATTAGAAGGAAAAAGTAGTATAAAGAGATTTATAAATGAAATGGAAAATGAAATGAAGAAAGCCTCGGATTTGCAACAATATGAAAAGGCAAAGGAAATTCGAGACACATTAGATAGGCTTAGCAATTTACGGGTTAGACAAAAAATGGAAAATGTAGTAAGTCATAACAATGATGAAGAATACATTGGAATTGTAAGAAATACTTCAAAATGTACTGCTCATATTATGAGTTTACGCAGAATTCGTGGAGTTATAAGTGATAGCAAAAAATTTGATTTTGATTTAATCGGTGATAATTCATTAACAAGCTTCCTGTCACAATATTTCTCAACAGTTCCAGTAATTCCTAGATTTGTGTATGTAAATGAAGATGTTGAATCCAAGAACAGCTTGGAAAAATCACTTGAACACTTAGCTGAACATACAGTAAGCATTATCAAGATTTCAGATGACTTTCCGATAAAGGAAAAAAGACAGTTGATGGATCTGCTTATACGCAATCTTATTCTTCACGTTGAAAAAGGATATGATCCAGATCTAGTAGAACTTAGAAACATAATTCATTTACCTACCATACCAGCAGTGATTGATTGCTTTGATATTTCTAATTTTGGGACTTCATTTGCGGTTGGATCATGTACAAGATTTGTTAACGGTAAACCAAATAAGGCAGGATACAGAAAATTTAAGATCAGAACAATACCTAGTCAAAATGACTTTGCAATGATTGATGAGGTGATAACACGTAGATATCCGTTAATTGAAAAAGATATCAAGGATCAAATAACAATACCAGATTTGATAGTAATAGATGGAGGAAAAGGACAATTAAGTTCTGCGATAAATGCTATTCACAAAATAGGGTTGGATATCCCGTGTATTTCATTAGCAAAAGAGAATGAAGAAATATACACTCCCTATTCAAGTAAACCAATAATTCTTCCAAAAAGTAATGGTGCTCTTAAGATTTTACAACATATTAGAGATGAAGCCCACAGGTTTGGATTAGCTTATAATATTAATTTAAGGAAAATACGTAGTTAATTTTACTTTATAACCAGAGTCGCTGGGGGATTTATTAACTCATTGATTATGTGATAATAATATTGAGCCATACAAAGTATTACTAACTCTATTTTAGAGCACAACAATATCCTTAATAATAAGAATAAGAGTAGCGAAGAATGATTAGATGCAAAGATGTAATAGTCCTATATTAATGAAAAATGTCAATATAAAACAACAGTTTAAAAAAGTAATCTCGTTCTTTGCTATAGTATTGCTATTGTCCATGACAAGCATTGCAGTATTACCTATAGGAAAAGTGCATGCAATGACGTCATTGCCTGTGGTACCAAATAGTATTAATACTACAACCAGTTTAGAAATAGCAGCCAGTCCTTTTTATGAGTCAAATTTTGGTAAACTGATAGGCGAAAGAGTAGTCAATACTGCAAATGGCTTCACTCCACAGATGGGATATGAATATACTACTATAGAAAATGGAACTATTAAGGGGGTTGGAAATGTTACAATGCTTCAAACTTGGACTAATGCAGCCCCAGAGGCTTCTAGATCTCCTAGAATAATTTATGGTGTTGGCCAAGGTGTAATAAATACAGCAGATGGACAGGATATGGCAACTTGGATTGGATACGGTATTGGAAGATCTAACATTAATGGGACAATAACATTTCACGGGATTAATTTTTTTAATACCAATTCTACAGGAAAACTTGCTTTCCTTAAAAACCTTGAAGGTCTAAATATATCTGTAGTTGACGGTAATAAGCAAATAACAAAGATATATGAGTGGAAGTAATAATAGTACAATACTGTTTCCTGTTTTGTAAAGAAGTGAGTTTCAAGATGTGCATGAGGATCAATAGGCTAAATTATCAGCTTTAGGTTCATCTGCAGGGAAATTCTAATGTTTTTTGTTTTCTATTGCAATCATAAGAGTATATAGCAGCATACAGAATAACTAGACGTGATTCTGTATAAGAACTTCTTATAAGCAAAATTACAGTATTACCTTAGATAATAACAATTGGCAAGCATGAAGAAAAAAAGCTTAGATTCTTCGCCAGATGAAACACGTACATTTGAGAAGGGAAAGATTGAACTTGCAAAGCTTGGTGATGTGACTATTGGAAGAGCAACTCTGGAACCAGGATGGAGTTGGGAGAAATGTGTAAAACCTAGTCAATACAAATAGTTCCCAAGCATCATATACCCAATATATGGTATCAGGACGCATGAAAGTTGTAATGGATGATGGAAAGGAAGAAGAGTTTGGTCCTCGAGATGCTCTTGTTGTCCCGCCTGGACATAATGCATGGGTTATGGGAAATGAACCTATAGTTGCAGTTGATTTCACAGGATTAGCAGATTATGCTAAAAAACAATAGAAGTAGTAATAGCCGTCGCTTCTGAAGCTAAACTATTCTTTTATATTTTTGATACTTCCTAAGGTAGGGTTTCCAGCTCCACATTAATAAAGATACAAATTTGGCGAGTGAAAAAGATTCTTTTCATCTGTTCACTTTTGGGTAAAGTTTTGACAATTAGAAGCTTAGAAAAAGCAAACTCTGAATTTATCTATTATTAATGTTATTATAACCATTATCGCACATATAATATAATTGCTTAGTTTAACAGCTAGAATGCAGGACATTGAAAGACACTCTAATCATGTCTTATCAGTTCTTGTCGTGCAGCATTCTCTAAATCCCAATAGATAGTAAATTTGAATTGGATTTATATTATTCGTAACTTTATTCCTCTTAGATATGAAACAGCAGCATTTTCAGCACCTATCATCATTGTGTATTGTCCAGGTTTCAAGTCTATGGATGGAGTGAATGTAAATTGTTTTTACTGTTAGTTTCTGTATTTATAGAAAATTGAAGTACATTTGCAATACCGCATGCTTGATTGTCATCATTATTATTATTGCCTATTTCATCATTATTAAAATCAATACCAATACTTTCATCACTATGAGAATTGTTAGCAGTACAAGAACCCCACATTTTGTTCTGCGATGGAATCCAATATTCAATTAATACCAATAAAGGTAATAATTAATTAACAATGACAATAATTGCAGCAAAATCGATATCAAGCACTCCTAAAGATATTGACAGAAATATATTATCTATCTCTAAACTAAGCAGCTCTATTCATCGGGTTGAAGTACTAAAACTAAAGCAGATTCTGAATTTTACAGAAACTTTGCTGCCAAATCCAAGTCAAATAGTAAATTTTCCTCTATTACATACCCAAGTTAAATGAAGAAGCTAAATTTACAAACAAGTTGTAACTTCAGAAGCAATAATAATACTATTTGGAATTGTAGGAGAATTAAAGGCTCATAATGTAAAACAATAGATAATTCGAATTCTGCATAGTAGCAGGCTCAGAATATATAAAAAGACACAGGTTTGCAATAATTCAAATTAGTCACTTTTGATAAGTTAAAATGAAGAACCTGGCATGGATAAATCAATTTGCATATACCAAGAATTGTTATAGCAGGAGTAACCAGTGGAGTAGGCAAAACTACTATAGCTGCCGCTATCATGTATATACTTAAAAGAAAAGGTATGCAAGTACAGCCCTTTAAAGTCGGTCCAGATTTTATTGATCCCGGTTATCATACTTACATAACTGGCAGACAATCACGCAACCTAGATACATGGATGATGGGCGTAAATGGCATTTTGGAATGTTTTGATAATGCGTCATATGGAGCTGATATTGCAGTAGTTGAAGGTGTTATGGGCCTTTTTGATGGAATGTCAGGTAGACATGATTTCGCAAGTACAGCCCAGGTAGCCAAGATACTTGACTCACATGTGATACTTGTTATCGATGCTGGAAAAGCGGCACGTTCTATTGCAGCCATAGCAATTGGTTTTCTTCATTTTGATAGGAAAATAAAGATAGCGGGAGTAATTCTAAATAATGTAGCTGGAGATAAACACGCAAATTTTATTATAGATGCTTTTGCTGACAAGGTTAAAGTTCCTATAATAGGAATAGTCAGACGAAATAGCAAAATTAGTATGCCAGAGCGTCACTTAGGTCTTATTCCAGCTCATGAGTTAGAAGGAAAACAAAGGATGTCAATTATTAAGTCTACAAAAATTGTAGCGGAACAAATCAATCTTGACAAAATAATTGATATGGCAAGAGCACAAAGAAATAATCATCGTCTATTACAACATGTACAACAAGAAAAACACACTCACGGTGATCAAAAAATAAAAATAGCAGTAGCTATAGATGAATCATTTAACTTTTATTATGCTGATAACTTTGATGCTTTGAGAAAACGAAATACACAATTAGTTTTTTTCAGTCCAGTAAATGATAGTAAGTTGCCTGAAAATGTATGCGGAATTATCATAGGAGGGGGTTTTCCAGAAGTATTGGCAGATAAACTTGAAAAGAACCAAGCAATGATAAAATCTATTTCAAAAGCAGCTGAGAATGGGATCCCAATTTATGGAGAATGTGGGGGACTAATGTACCTTACTAGATCAATTAGAGGCTATAAAGGTGACGAAGGCAAAAGACGAAAGATGGTCGGACTAATAGAAGCAGATACTTTCATAAGTGGTAAATTGACATTAAATTATACTGAAGCAAACTCAAATGTATCTATTTTTGGCAAGATGTCTAAGATTAGAGGTCACGAATTCCATTATTCAATGATTGAAAATATTGCGAATGATTCAAAATTTGCGTATAATATGAAAAAGGGAAATGGAATACATAATAAAAAAGATGGTTTCATTGTATACAATTCTATGGCATCTTATATGCATCTCCATTTTGCTGATAGCAGACTTCCAAAGAGATTTGTTGAAACCTGTGCCAGATATTCAAGAAAATGACATTGTTTACAATTTAGATATCAATCAATAGCAGTAGTAGCATCATAGCGCTACACTATATTGGAAATTCAGTAGAGTTAATGGATTGTGACGATTATTTTTGAAAAGGAATTTGTGCCGTAATGTGTTATAAGATCAATCAGAATTAAATGAGATCAAGCAATTCTAGACTAATAGTTTGCCTTTTGTGTCTTCTCGTTTTATAAGTAACAAGATTGCAATATAAATAAATACAAATCAATATCAAATGACAAATGTATTATCAAATATACTGCAAAAAGCTTATCAATATTTACTTGACATAAAAATCATAAATACATATGCCCAATAACTTTAATTAATTAACATACATATCGAATAGACTTTTCTAATACAATTGTAAAGGTTTTAATTGCTCTTATTGGAGATAGGGTGCAAGTATTGTCTACTTCAGACGATCGACAGTCGCCAATATCGCCAGAACATCCGCATCAACAACATTTGGTTCGCTCATTGAGCCTCTTTGACATAGTCATGGTTGGAGTAGCAGCAATGATAGGTGGTTCGATCTTTGTGCTCACTGGAACTGCAATAGGTTTTGCAGGTGGCGCAGTCATTATTGCATTTATAATTAATGCGATAATTACTTTATTTACTGCAATGGGATATGCAGAGCTAGGTTCCGCAATGCCTGAAGCTGGCGGCGGTTATCTGTGGGTTAGAGAAGGATTACCAAGGCCAAATGCTTTTATAAGTGGCTGGATGGCGTGGTTTGCGCATATAGTTGCAGGTAGTCTTTATGCGGTAAGCTTCGCATCATTTCTTACCAGCTTACTTAAGACTACACATATTATCGGGAGCAACTATGACCTGTTAGGGGTAATTCCATTTGATAAGTTAATAGCAGTAGTGTCTGTAGCAGTCTTTACTTATATTAATATCAAGGGAACATCTGAGACAGGTAAGGCAGGCGATATTGTCACAATATTCCAGCTTGGTGTCATATTCATTCTAATAGGAGCTGGATTTTGGAGCATATACAATCATCCTAATTGGAAGATGAATTTTTCAGACTTTATACCAATGGGAGTAGCTGGAATTGTTGCTGCGATGGGACTTACATTTATTGCATTTGAAGGATATGAAATAATCGTCCAAACAGGAGAGGAAGTTAAGAATCCAAAGAAAAATATTCCAAGAGCTATATTCATATCATTAACTGCAGTAGTTGTATTGTATTGCATCATTGCTTTTGTTGCAATAGGTGCAATATTTCCAACCGGAATAGCTTCATGGAAATTTATTGGCAATCATGGAGAACTTGGTATAATGAAGGCTGCTGAAATGTTCTTGCCATATGGAGCTTTTGTCATACTAGGCGGAGGTATGATTTCTACATTAGCAGCACTTAATGCAACTACGTTTTCTTCAGCAAGGGTAGCATTTGCAATGGGCAGACATTACAATCTACCCCATCAGCTAAGCTCGATACATCCAAAGAACAAGACGCCTCATATTGCAATACTGATATCAGGCATCATCATGGCAGCAATGGCTTATGCACTTCCTCTTGCACAAATAGCCATCGCAGCAGGTGTTATTTTTCTACTTTTATTTACTCAAGTAAATATCGCTGTAATCACTATACGCAGAATATATGGTGACAAGCTAAAATATGGATTTAAGATACCCTTATTTCCAGTCATTCCAATAATAGGAATATTTCTTAAGCTCGGCTTAGCTGTTTATTTGTTGATAATAGATCCTCTCAGTTGGATTATAACTTTCATATGGGTTGCGATTGGATTTGCTATATACCGTCTTTATACTTTCAGAAGAGAAATCGAACACTATGCTCCTATAATAACAAGTGAAGGTGATCTCAGCAGAAAACACTTTAGAATTTTGATTCCATATACTCCAGAAAATCCTGACAGACTAATAAAATACGCAACTAGCGTAGCTAAGGAGAATGATGGAGAAGTCAATGTATTAAGGGTGATAACTGTCCCACAACAAACACCACTTTCTGCTGGCGTAGCATATGGCGAAGTAGCCAGAAGGTCATTTGATCCATTAGAAAAATTACTAGAAAAGGAAGGCATATTGAGTCACTATCTAGTTAGAATATCACATGATGCTACAGAAGCTGTATTAGCAACTATTGAGGAACAAAATATCGATTTATTGATAATTGATTTTGAAACATTACGAAATAGCAAAAAACTACAAGCTTTAGTTACTTGTGATGTATTAGCTATTAGAACAACAGGTGATGATTTACGCATATTTGAATCGACTAATAGAGGTGCAACAGTAACTCTTTCACAGCAAGTAGAAGAAAAGAAGAATATGTTAGTCTTATATGATGGCGGAGATCATTCGGATGTTGTACTGAAGACAACAAGTTGGCTTGAACACTCTGGAAAATTCAATGTAAGTGTGCTATCAATAAACAAAAAACAAGATAACGATAATGATAATGATAATATTCAGAGATCTGAAGATGATAATCTCTCACATAATATCAAACAAAAAGAGTATCTTGAGCAAGTTGGAGTTGAGTTTAACGAAATTTATTTATCAGAGGAAACTGAGCAGAATAGCGAAAAATCTGCTGATTTAATATTATCTGCGGTTAATTCATCTCAACCTGACCTCGTAATCGCTGGTGCCACGATAGGAAAATTCAGTTTCTTTAATAATTTACATCTTTTGGCTCTACTAGATCAGTTAAATTGTCCTATTGTAATTGCCAAAGATTTTACTATTCCTGGTGTGCACCGTGTAAAATCATGGCTAATGAAGGTTGTCCACAGATAATTACAAATGGCATTCACAATTATTCACGGGTATCGTTTATTGAGTAAGCAAATTGAATATAATACTCAATTCTTTGCAGGAAAAATTGAACAAGTAGAAGGTTAATTTAATCGCAAAAATGTATGTAGACATATTTTTTATATAGTATAAAAGTCCAGAATAGAATATGTTGCTAAAAAATTAGGACTTAATGATTCATCCACTGATTTGGAACGAATTAACCATTTTCTGAAGTGTTTGTAAAACATCGTGGTATGCTGACGATTGCGCATAGTAGTATTGAATGACGTATAATCTATTGTTTTTTATTGTTGCAATATCTGTTGCCTTAAAATTAGTGTTTTTTGGGGGTCTGTATAACTATACACTATTTTTATGCCGTTATTGCCTGCAAGAGTGGTATTAGTATATGATTCGATTTGGAAATTGTGAAGAAAATGCCTGTAACTATCCACAATACGATCTGCCAATGCCTTGAATGGAGCATTTGTAGGAACCCCACAATACTAGTTAGATTAAGCTTAGCCAAGAATTGTTGTGGCAGATTATTCCCATTATTATTGTTTGTACCATTAGGTAGAACGGCAAAAGTAATTCCCTTACCTGACGTTTGTTTTACCCAATTAGATGGATATTGTATTTTTATTCCCCAAGTAGAGTTCTCATAGGTCAGAAAATTAGCGGAAATAGCATTAGTAGCTGCTGTATTGTTTGGGGTGATATTTTGGGAATTAGATATTGTTGCAGGGGTCGTAAGATTTTCTTGTGCGAATATCACCTATGAAAGTGTTGTCGCAAATATTCCCGTCATCAATATCGCTGCTGTTAATGATATTATATAGCTGTTAATGCCAATATTTTACTCATTATTTTATCTATACGACCTATTACATAAATTTGTAATATAACTACATTATTAGATTATATGCTAACTCAATTCAATGTATATATTCTTCAATGACTTATTCTAGTCATTTCGCAATCATAATGATGTTACTTCCCATCTATACGACTAGCTAACAAATGCATCAGAAGATGATGATGCAACTCTATTAGTCTCATGTATCTTTAACTTGTCCCAGAATAAGCCCACAATCATTCCCAGTACTCCCCAGAATATCCCAATTGTAGATACAGAGGCAATTCTAAAACTAGTAATCAAGTTTGATGGTATTGTAACTTTATCTGGATTTGGTGGAAATACAACATATGCACTAATCATGATTATTGTGTATATTAGAGAAATTATCAGCCATGTTGGCTTCTCTGGGAAGTATATTTGCAATCGCCTGTATGATATTGCAAGTGCCAGAACACTAAAACCTGAAACCGCAATAAAGCCAACATACAACATCTCTCTATAGTATATTGTGGCTGGATTTCCTACAGCAGGCGGATTAGCAGGATATTTCAATGCCGGTATCAGAAATATTACAAAGAACATTATACATGCTAATAACAATGCTTTTCTTTTGTTATTAAAACCGGGCAATGAGCGTCTACTAAATGAGAAAACTATTCCAAATAATGCTGACAATGATATGCCATAAGTTGCTGCAGCAACTACTTCGCCTCCTTTTTGCCACGTACGATATTGAGATTGTTTTGCGGCATTAACACTCTCCCCTCTGTCTATATGTCGCTGCGTTTCTATGCCTATAGCTTTGTCTATAAAAGGTTCTACAATAGCCTGATTGATTAATCCAAGGATAATACCTGCAATAGCTCCAGATAAAAGGGTAACAATAACAAAAGTTAGTGCTTTCAATCTTTATCGCTCAATTTGTTAGCTAAGAAAAAAAGAATGGTCTTCGTAAATATGCATAGTTCACATTACATTTGCTCTACTAGTGACAAGGAAAACCGGCTGCATGTCTTAAATCGTGATTGAATTCATGTATTAACATTACCTGTTCATGATTCAAATGAATCCCCATAGGTGCAGCCAATGCTTGTACTAGCTGGCCTTGGTCGTATCCTACTACAAACATACTAAGTATAAAAATCCCAACTAATATTCCAATGGCTACTTTTGGTACGTCGCTACTCTCCTTAGCAACCTGCTTTATTATAACTGACATTTGTGTATCTCTAATTTTTCATAATATCATAGTATATAAGTGATAGGTTAGTTTATCCAACTCTCCTCTCCATTTACCGTATCATTGCGAATACAAATAAATGCCAATGGTGTCGTAATATTATATACAGATATACAAGTGCGTTAAAAATATGCATACATATGTTAAAGCATTGACAAGAATTGCAAGTAGATATGCTCCAAGCAGAATACTTTCCTTTGAGTTAGTTCATATTTTCAAGACGTTTCAGCTCTTAGATAAGAATGAACATATAAGCAGGGTATTATTATGTCAAGAATTGGCATTGGGTGAAGGTTCTGTAAGAACATTGGTGAAACATTTGAAGATGCAGAATCTGGTAAAATCTACAAATGGTGGAACTCGACTGACAGAAAAAGGAAAGATATTGTCATCGGAACTACTGCAATCAATCCCATCAGAAGCTAACATGCCCAAATGTTCGATTGCATTAGGAAAATTCAATTATGTGATTTTACTCAGAAAATATGGTTTTGCTATCAAGTCAGGAATAGAGCAAAGAGATGCTGCAATAAAAATTGGAGCAGTAGGTGCCACCACATTGTTATATAAAGACCGCAAATTTATCATGCCAGGTGCATATGACAATAAGAATTCTTTGCAAAAAGAACCACATATTGTTAATTTGTTAATTGAAAAACTTAAGCCAGTAGATGACGATGTGGTGATAATAGGTAGCGACAATAAAGGTTTAAGAACGGCAGAATTTGGCGCAAAAAATGCAGCATTATTTACTATAATGGATCATGAAACACACAGAGAATTTGCTAATTAGTGTTTAAAAGTAAAGCGATGTTTAGACCTAATTCAATAATAATCTCTTTCCTTTAACAATGAGGTTGCTAACTACTTCTGGGCTTTCTTGTATAGAAATAGCGGTCGTCAAAAATGCTGCACCAATGCAAAATCATTCTCATGTTATATTTGTAGCGCTTTATTTAAGGATATATTACTACTACATGACGAAGAAAATCCACATAATCCATGCTATACCCAATTAGGAAAAATGATCGAAATACACATGACGCATATAGACATAGCTAATACAATATATAGATCGTATTAGTTGCTACAATCACCATATCTCACCATGAATAATAGTAATAATAAGGCTACACAAATAGCAACATTTGCCAATGGATGTTTTTGGTGTACTGAAGCAGTCTTTAAAAGACTCAAAGGTGTCAAATCTGTTCTACCTGGATATTCAGGAGGAGTAGTGGAAAATCCTTCTTATGATGAAGTATGTACAGGGAAAACAGGACATGCAGAGTCAATTCAAATAGAATTTGATCCAACAGTGATATCCTATGAAAAAATCCTTGATATTTTCTGGCATACTCATGATCCAACTACCCTAAATAGACAAGGCAATGATGTTGGCACACAGTATAGATCTGCAATCTTTTATCATGATCAAAAACAAAAAGAGATTGCTGAGATGTCAAAAAGAGATCTTGAAAAAACAGGCGTTTACAAAAATCCTATTGTAACCGAGATTACTCCTTTTAAGAATTTTTATATTGCCGAGGATTACCACAAAGATTACTATGAGAAGCATCAGGATGCTCCATATTGCAGTTTTGTCATAAATCCTAAGGTACACAAACTAATTCAGAAGTATGGAAATGATCTAGAAGACAGATACAAGTAATCCACAGTCATTATCGAAATTTAGTTTCTTGAATCGAAAAGCACTCATATCTTTACCATTTCATTTCTATGCTCAAATAACAATAAGGTCACGCTAGAGTAGATATTCAGTTCACGATTTCATGCTGATGAGGTCTTTATACCTAAAACAGTGGACGATATGATCATTTGCCATTCCCACCGCCTGCATTAGAGAATAGCAAATGGTGGATCCTACGAATAGAAAACCTTTTTTCTTCAGAGCCTTGCTTAATACATCAGATATTTCTGTTCTCGAAGGAACCTCTATGAAACTTTTCCAATGATTATGTCTGGGTTTTCCGTCAACTAAATTCCAAAGATAAGAATCGAAGCTCCCGTATTCCTGCTGTAATTTTATGAAAGCTTTGGCGTTGCTTATTGTAGACTGTATTTTCAATCTATTCCTTATGATAGACGGATCTGCCATTAGTTGTTTAATCCTTCTTTGATCGTAATTGGTAACTCTGTTCGCATCAAAGTCATCAAATGCTCTTCTATATCCTTCTCTCTTCTTGAGTATTATCGACCAACTTAGACCTGCCTGAGATGTTTCAAGCAACAAGAGCTCAAATAGCTTGTTATCGCTATGCACTGGAACGCCCCATTCATTGTCATGATATTCAAAATCAGCTTGACTACAGTTCGTGGCCCATTCGCAACGGACTTTCATACACATATGATTTTTGATTTTGTGGGTAGATGTGATTATTATATATTTAACATTTAATATTTTTATACGAAAGGACTTGTTCCATATATCAAAAATATTCTTAACCTTTCTTTTCCCTGTGCACTTATCACAGTTGCTATACAAGCTAAAGGAAGGTTGTATTCATATTTAGTTAAAGTTTCGCCTTTTAACATGAAGGTACCAAAGATATGGTATTGCGGTACCGATCATGGGCAACGACATGGTTATTATATTGCAAAGAAGGTAGATTCTATTTTACAATAATTTGTCCGTGCATGAATGGATGTAAAGTACAGCTATAATCAAAAGTACCTTGTTTATCAAATACATGTACAAAGGTATTTCCAGGACTGATAAGACTAGAATCAAACAATGTACCTACATCTCCATTT
>DATFDI010000122.1:0-10600 GCA_035252175.1 Nitrososphaeraceae archaeon | reverse complement strand
ATCTGTTACCAATGGAGTTCCATAGTATAATATAGTTGCAACCAGTGGATGCTGTTGACTATGCAATGCTAACTGCAGAGCCTGTCCTCCACCAAAACACCAACCAATAGAAGCTATTTTAGAACTATCAACAAAAGGAAGAGAGCTTGCATAGTTTACTGCTGCTTGTAAGTTGGAAATTGTCGCCGCGAAATTACTTCTAGCAGAGCCAGCTAGCTGTTGAGCTTGTTGACTAGTTTGAGCTACCTGGCCCTTGAATAGATCAACAGCAAGTACTACGTACCCTTCTCTTGCCAATGTATTTGCCATGCTTTTGATGTAGTCGTTTAATCCTCTATTTTCATGAATCATTATCACAGCAGGTAATTTTTTGCCAGTCGTAGCCGAGGGATATGCTAGGTAACCAGAACTAGTGTCAAAGTAATTGACGTCTCTTCTGATTTGTAGCCCTTCAGTGCTAGTGCTAGCAGTAGAACTGATGTTAGTGTTGGTTGTAGCGATATTAGATACTACTGCATTCAACATGGCAGCGTTTGTCATCGCATGCGCATCGGGTATTGCTGCTTGGCTCGCAATGTTCATTGGCATTGCTACTGATGCAATGAATAACGACATGGTAAGTGGAGTTAGATTAGTTTTTCTTATTGTGATTGTATTTATTTTCATAATTAGTTTTCTAGGTACTTGAATCGTCAATGAAAACATATTCTTCGGAAATATGTTGTAAACTAGTTATAACCTTTAGCAATTTTCTATAGTGCTATCTTACGTACTTATTAGGAGCAAAGAAGAATTATCATCATTGACAATGATGACATTCATGAATGTTTTTCGATAATTCTTTTGTTGACCTCCCTCTTCAACCAGTCTTGGTAATACACACGGTTAATCGTTATAAAGTGCTCTACTTCCTTAACACCTTCAAAAGATTCTAATCTTGTCAATATCGAATTGACTGTTGGAATATTCGCACAAAAGAATACCGCAAAGATGAGTTCCTTCTGGTATCGATTTGGGAAGATTAACAGATACTCCTGCATTTCACTGTATATTCTTTCAAGTATGTCTTTATGATGATATATATCAATATTAATTAGCACAATAAATTCTACGTAACCAGTTAGTTGCATTGAGGATAAGTTTGTCGAAATTGAGAATTGTATAATATGGTTTTCTTTCATCGTTTCCAATCTCCTTTTCACCGTCTTGGATGAAAGTGAAGATTCTTTAGCAATATCGTCGATTTGCATTCTAGAATTTGACAACAAATATTTCATAACTTCTAAATCGGAAGTTTGAATTCGCATAGATATTGGACTATAATTAACAAAGATACTTTTCACAGTGGATGGCCTTAGCAGGTCAGTCAGTGTTGGCAGCTTGTCTTCTGCTCCTGCCCTGACGGACAACACAAACGTTAGTGCTCCTCCTAACTGCTTGGCAAATACAAAAACATCTCCTACAAGACTTACATGGTTTAATACATCTCGTTCATTAGTACTTTTGCTTTTACGGCTTAGTGTTAAAATGCATTCTTTTTCATACCCAAAAATTACAGGATTTATACGTACTATAAAATCTTGTATCACTCTATTCGAAACCATTTTGTTAATCCTTTCCTTTGTAGCATTTGATGATATCCCAACTTTAGAGGCTATGTTGTTGTAAGAAGTTCTGGAATCTCTAGATAGTAATCTTATAATTTGTAGATCAATGTTATCCAGCCTTGTCTGTTGCAATATATGTTTAGACTCATGAGACCTCAATAAGATTTTCTACATCTAGATTGCGGATGTCAGCATTTTCTATTTTATACAGAACATCGACATATCTTCAATCCGAAAACACGAGTAAACGATAGCTGCCACCGTTGCTATTCCATTGCCTTTCATATGTGAAGGATTGATTGTTGGATTCATATCTATCTGTATTAAGCTCTTCGTTTCTAATCCAAAATAAATTATGATAGGATGGTAAGCGCTTGTTCACTCACCTCTTCGCAACTTACTATAGATACGCAGTTGCATTTTTTCCTTCTCTTTGCTACTGCTAGATTGCATTTTCTAGTGATTTATTATCACTGGAAGGCTAAAGTAAAATGTTGCTCCTTTTTCTTGTCCGTTATTGATAATTTTGTTATTATTCTCAGCCCACATTTTGCCACCATGTGCTTCTACAATACTTTTTGAAATAAACAATCCCAGCCCAGTTCCGCCAGCCAACTCCGATTTGGTAGCAAATTTTGTAAATAGCCTTGGGAATATTTCGGAGTCTATGCCTGTACCAGTATCTCTTACGCTTACTATTACTTCTTCCCTCTCTTCGTATTTGCTCTCTTTTACAACTTTAATAAATATACTTCCTTCTTTTGTAAATTTAACAGCATTATTTAACAGGTTGGAAATGACTTGTGTTACTCTTTCCTTATCTGCTTCTACTATGATATGTCTGTCATCTAGTTTGGATAGTAACGCAACATTGTTACCTTTCTTATGAATGTCGTTTTTGAAATCTTCCGTGACGCTAGATATTAATTCGCTCAAGTTGAATTTTTCTTTGTTTAGCTTTAGTGTCTGACTTTCAATTCTTGTGACATCTAATATATCGTTTGTAAGTCTTTGTAAGCGATTGGCATTTCTGTGCAGAGCAGCCGATATTTGTTCTCTTTTCTCAGGATGACTCTGTAGAATTTCAGTATATCCCAAAATAGCTTGTGTTGGAGTCTTTATCTCATGACTTGCTATATTGATAAATTCTTTTTGCATTTTGTCATGAAGTTTTAATTGTTCATTTACTAATTCGAGTTGCTTGTTTAATGTGTTAAGCCGTTTATTCGATTCATCTAGTTCTTTCGTCCTTCTCTTTACCTCATCATTTAAAGTGGTACTCCATTTAATGAGAAAGACAATAAGCACCACGATTGCAATCGTAGTGCCCGCAAGAAGTGAAAACATCTCAGTTCTTTCTGCAAAAATCACACTATTGATCTGTGAATATATTAAAGACGTAGGGGTTACCGCAGATACAAAGTATGTCGGTTTTCCTTGTACATCAATTGGATATCCGGTATTTAGCCTCTCACCAATCCCAAAATCATATACAGCATTGCCTGGTATCCCCTCAATCAATTGTTTATATAGCTTGCCCTGTATCGGATTGTGGTGAAAGATTTGCTGAGCTTCATTTCCAAAATAGTTCTTTCCTAATAGTTCTGTCCTTGGAGTGGCTATATAATTTCCTTTTTTATCAAAGACTACCAGAAAATTTGACTTGATGTTGTAAATGTTACCATAATGCGAAAAGAAATTTATAGTAGGAATTAGCGCTCCTACTAATCCTACGTATTTTCCTGTATCCATATTTATTATTGGCTGCGTTATTGCAATTCTATATCTGCCATCTCTACCCACAAAGCCGTCAGAAAATACTGGCATCAGGGTGATTTTTGTGTCTCTAACATAGTCTCTATAGGAAAAATTTACTCCTACAAATCCTTGTTCTCCTTTTGGAACTATGTCACTTCTTTCAATATTGTTTTCATCTAAAATGAATAATCTATCTACGTTAGTAATACTGTTCATTTGGAAATACATTTGTTCAATCAGATTCTTTGTTTTATTGCTGACAAAGTCCCCCTGTTGCAAATACGGTGAGTTTGCTAAACTCTGAAGTCTAGCCGTAATAGAGTCAAGGTCAGAGCTAATATGTCTGGAAAGGGCTTGTGTAGATTCTATCTGTCGCTGTTTTTGCTGTTCAAATAGACTATTTCGGATATTACTCTCAGTATTGTTTTGAAGATAAAAAAATAAACCATACGAAATAGCTATAATAGACACGATAAAAATGATGGCTAGTTCCTTTGTCCTCCTACCAGAAAAATTGGCATATTTTTTTATAAACGCCATATATATTCTGTAGTTATTTTTGTTGCATACTCATTATTAAAGTTCAAAGTGTCATACTGTCTATTTGATTTATTAGTCGTCTTCTTCTGATTCTTCTTCCCTTGTACCTTTGAAGATTAGGATAGCAGAATACGATGTCTCATTATTATCAGCTTTTAAAAATGATGAGTACTTGATATCCACAAAGTTGCTTGGCTTAATATTTTCTCTTACGAACCTGTTAATTCGTACTGCTAGAATATGGGGACTTTGGGCCTCAAAGCCTTCTGTCAAAATATTACGGTCATCTACTCTTTTTTGTTGGCGTTCTACCATTGTTTTTGATTGATGAGATTGTCCATATATAATATCGTCTATGATCTCCGACTATGTGACTTCGACTTTGATCTGTACGGCAAGCTCTGCCATACCATACTGATTATTATCTGCTCTTGCAAAATCGGTAGGTAACACTAGAATAGAATAATCAGACAGTTATTTGCATACGTAAAGAGTCAAAAAATACAACAATTCTAGTCATGGTTGATTTTTTATCTTTATATTCTTTAATTTATTTGTAATCTCTGCATGTCTTTCATTCCAGTGCATTAGAAACTCAGTGATCGTAGGCTCAAAATCTATCATGTGTAATTTTATCGCGATTGGTTTTCTTCTAGCAATACTGCCCATTTTGTTTCCATATTTTACACATGTCCAACATCCAATAATCGGTATTAATGGGGCTATATAGAACCCTGTATGCCTCCCTGTAAATCCCCATGCTTCACCTACCAAACAATATTTAGAATCACGAGCCACTGTTTCTTTCTCCTCCTTTGCAAGCCCGCGGTTTAGCCTGCTAAACCAAATAGGGCACACATCTTGAAGTGAAAGATATTGATCTTTCATACGGTTTTTTGCTGAGTTCACTTTGCTTTGGGATATTACTGTTGTTGCTATTATTATTATTTTTATCTGTAGTAAATATATATCTTTTATATCGCCCTAGATTTAAGTGGTCGAATATCGGTCCGGAGTCGACTACCGCATCATAGCAAAAAGCTAGATGATTCGTCCACAGATAATTTTGACGATTAAACGATTTTCTAAATTCAACTATAAAAAGAATCAAAAATCAGCCGGTATAAGAGTTTTGGATTATTACAGAATGTTCAACCGTCAAATATTGAGATTTCATTAAAGAGGATTGTCTCTAGATTTCAATATTTCTATTATAAGGCACCTGTCAGGTTGCCCTTCTCGATTGGGGGGACATTGGTGGCATTATTGGCAGGTTTTACTTTAAGGCCGCTTATCGGAGCTTGAGTTAACGGATTTGCGTTTGCTTGTGAGCCCGGTATCCCTTGATGTTCACCTGATTGTATTCCTTGGCTACTATTCTGAGCAATAACATGGGAGTTAGTTATCATAAAACTGAACATGATCGTAGTTAACGCTGAACCGACAAGCAAGAATAGAACCTTATCCACAGAAAGGTTTGATCATCAAAATATTTAACGAGTTGATGCTATTTCTACATTAGATTTTTCAATAGATTAGAAATCATGGCTTTTGAAACCTACCAATCGAACCGTCTGCAGCGAGTAATACATACCCATGCAAAATCGATCGTTTCGATGGTTTTCAACTAATAACTATCCACCCAAGTACAAAAAAGAAATCATCTGATATGCTATGGGAACATAGAGGTGTTTTGGCTCCATATGGCGAATAATCGTCATGTCCTCAACAATCTTTTGCGATTTTTATGTTATCGTTTTGTGTTATTATCGATACTCTACGATCTTTAACATATATAGTACGAATACAGGGGCCGTCAAAAATACGTTTCCATAATCTGTATGCATTCTAGCCAGTCAGTCAGTCAGAAAAGCACCACCTAGCATGACATGATAATGCCACCTACGATGGGGTTATTTTATAGATCGATCCCGCTAGTGTTAGAACGTACAGATAGCCATCCGGTCCAACCTGTAAATCAGTGATTCCCCCATCAAACCCAGTGGCAAATATTAGTGGCTGACTATCACTTGCGGTATTAGCTATTTTATTTGCTAGCGTCCCATTGAGAACCAGCCCAGTCCTAGCTTCATTTAGGTCAAAATGATATAGATTTCCTTTTTTGATATCTCCAACGAACATATCATTCTCATACTGTTTACCTAATTTGTCAGAGCTGAGAAATTTGAGTGCTGTAGGTGCAACTGTCTTAAACCATATGAATTCAGGTGTTCTGTATTTTCCTTTGCCGTCGAAATTTACTAGATCAGAAGGGTTAGAATTTACTGGTCCTGGTGTCTCTTTTCCAATTGCTCCTTCCGGGGTCCAGATCCCCATAACCTGTGCCCATCCACTATTAAATCCAGGCTCAACCAGGTTAATCTCATCCCCAAATGTAGGACCATTTTCAGTATCCCATAATTTTCCACTCACAGGATCAAAGTCGATCCCAAAACTGTTGCGTACTCCATATGCATAATATAGATCAAGTGGAGTCGAACCCTGTCCCAATGGAGCACTTGTCACAGGCTGACCATTCTGAGTAACTCTAAGTATGCCGCCAGTGCTATCCGCAGGGGGCCCATTGACTACGTTTTGTGCTTGAGTTCTGTGTGTTCTAAGGTCGCCAATAACTGTATATACATTACTATCCGGCCCGACTAGTACCTTGCCGCCGTTATGAGCAGGACCGCGAAGTGCAGGTAAGTTTAGCAAAAGTTTCGGATTAACCAATTGATCGTTTGACAATTCGTATCTATAAAGAACATTTGCAAGCGATCGTGACCCTGCTCCTCCATCTTTTGTGTAATATAAGAAAACATACGTAGGGCCATTACTGTGCTTAGCAATAGCAATCCCTAGCATACCCCTTTCGTCTGTTGTTGATACTGGAACTTGAAGTACAGGTTGTGGAAGCATTTTGCCGTTTACAACTCTCTGTACTGTGCCACTTTCTTTCTCCATAACCAAAATATCATTTGGTCCTAAAAACGCCATACTTGTCGGCATTCTCAACCCCTGAGCTACCAACTGCACCTTAAGATTAGTATCTTTTGTTAACGTGGGTTGAGCTAGCACAAGATTGAACTTGTTTGTGAATCCGATCGAGATTGTGATGACCAGCACTAAGACTAATACGGATTGAAATTGAAATCTAACCATTTAATTAATCTCGGATGAGGTAAACTCAATATTATATTTATTCATATGCACTCTGGTTCCATTGCCTAAATGATCAAATATCATCGTAGGTAAGAATGCAGAATATCACGTTAAACAGACAGTCGGGCAAAGATTATCCGGTTTGACTATCTATCGCTAGCACTATAATACTTGCATATTGTAATGATATAAATATGCATTTGGTCTTAAAAGATTGCAGATTCAATACTTATGCTAGATGGGTATAGGTCTATCTTGAGTTCCGGGTTTATTTGTCAGAAAGAATAGCGGTCATTTGGATTAGCGGCAGTTCGCTTTATTATTATTCTTCTTTGCTCATTTGTACCTGCTTTCAACAATGATATCAGATTCTATTCATCAAATGGACAAACAGTGACATCCCTCTGTCTATCCAGCCATTGCACAGTTTTCTTATACCCTACACGTATGCTTTTTTTATTCTTGAAATCAACCTATTGGCCTCGATTTTGCTTAGATACTTTTCAGGAGTGATTCCTAAATTCTTTAAAAATTCTAACTGCTGGTTTGTAGCCATATGATGGCTAATTTTTTCCTTTAATTCAGGATCACTATCGATTATTTTCATATATGCATAATTAGTTAGCTTATCTGCTTCACTATTTTCTTCCCTGGGTATCCATTCGACGTGTACTTTATTGAATTTTGATATAAGGTCCGTAACCCTTTGATATAATGGAATTATTTTTGTAGCCTTAACTTTGTATCTACCCTTTATTTGATACACGACAAGCTGTGAATCGCCCTTAATGGTTATGCTTTCAGTGGCAGAATAATTATTCTTTGATACTCGCCGTTGCCCTAGCAGCCACTCTAATGCCTTAATGACACCTGTATACTCAGCTACATTATTGGTGGCATTATCTGTAAAGGGCTCCGCGGCAAGACCAAATTCACTGTGGATTATCTTTGGATGTAGTTTTTTTTGCTTTTTTATTATGAATGCATAACATGCTATACCTCCGGGGTTGTATGGCTGGCATAGACCATCAAAGAAAATTTCTAGTTGACTATAGCTACTACTATCATCAGTTCTACTAATATCCATCAATGAGTGTTGAACAGTCTTAAAGATATCTCAAGTCTGGGATATTTGCACATATAAACTCACTCAATTGATATGATATGCATTGCAAGACAAATATGTGAGACCATATTAGCAAAACATCTTCATACTGGAGAACTTAATTTAGAAAATCTTTTACATCTGCTTTGTTCGCTAAAATTTAAGATTACTATGTACAAGACGTTAACTAGAAGGAAAAGCTAATGAAAACAAGCAGTTATACGCGTATATAGTTACTTATAATAGACCGATTACTTAATTTTTAAAAAAACACCTCCAAATGAGCATTAGTACAAACTATCGCTCTGCGTAAATAGATATTTTTCAATTCGCCTTTGTATTGAAAATACTAAGGGGTAATTATAAAAATACAGGACTTGCAGTGTACATATTAGCTGTTCTCTTGTTTTCAGCTACACTCGTCCATCTGAATTATGGAACAAATCCTATGATTGCATACGCTGACGACGGCCATGACAACAACGATCACAATATGAAGAATCGTTCAAAGATCAAGGATATCTCCAATCAAGTCATAAGCTCTGGCGGAAGCGTAGATAAAGAGCAGGTACAACAGCTGCTTCAATTAATGCAGATCCAAATAGCACAAACATCTGGTCAAGATAAGGCAACCAACGCTATTAAGCAAATAAAATCTGCGCTTGAATTAAATCCTAATGGTCCTTTAGCGCAATCAATATTGTATCTGGCAAAGCAGCAAGCTGCTGGTAATTTTAATTCTATTAATGATGTTAATTTACAAGTTGCTATACACGTGGCTAACGGTAATGAGGATATAGGGCAAATTATAAAACAGGCAGCCTCACACATTCAACAAGTCCTATCTTCGCAGGCTCCTACCTCTTCTTCATTGTCGGTGTCTCCTCGGCGCTCTGTTCAAATGTCTACATCGCTGTCTCCAACTTCCGAAACCTCTCCTCCTCCTTCTTCTTCACAGCCTCCACCACCGGCAGCAGCCAATAGCCCTCCAGTAGCCGATGCAGGTCACTCTCGTCCAGATCAAACGGTCAATGAAGGCTCGCTAGTAACACTAGATGGAAGTGCAAGCCATGACCCTGATGGTGATCCATTAACATTTTCATGGACACAAACAAGTGGTCCTCCAGTACAGCTAAGCACACCTAATGCAGCTAAAACCACATTTACTGCTCCTTCACTTTCAAGTTCAAGTAATGATGTTCAACTTGGATTTAAACTAACTGTGACTGACTCCACAGGTTTATCCGACAGCGACACTGCTTCTATTCGCGTGCAACATACTGCTACTCCACCACCACCACCTCCTCCTCCTCCTCCACCACCACCACCAGCTGCCAACAATCCTCCAATAGCCGATGCAGGTCATTCAGCTGACAAAATAGTCAATGAAGGCTCGCTAGTAACACTAGATGGAAGTGCAAGCCATGACCCTGATGGTGATCCAATAACGTTTGCATGGACACAAGTGAGCGGTCCTACTGTCCAGCTAAGCAATCCTAATGAAGCAAAAACTAGCTTTACTGCTCCTTCAAACTTGGAACAGGATGCAACACTTGGCTTCAAGCTGACTGTTACTGATAGTCATGGTATGTCTAGCAGCGATACAGCTTCTATCTTGGTCAAGCATACTGCTACTCCTCCACCACCACCTCCGCCACCTCCACCACCGCCACCACCAACCCAGACGGCTCCAATTGCAGTAGTTGGTCCAGACCAAACGGTCAACGAAAGCTCAATTGTGACGCTAGATGGAAGTGCAAGCCATGATCCAGATGGTGATCCAATAACGTTCGTGTGGAATCAGACGTCTGGCCCTACTGTCCAGCTAAGCAATCCTAATGAAGCAAAAACTAGCTTTACTGCTCCTTCGAATTTGGAGATGGATGCTACTCTGTTCTTTAAACTGACGGTGACAGACAATACTGGCTTATCAGACAGTATGGTCCAGAAAATAACAGTCAAACGCTCTACCACCGGACCACCTGCGCCACCAGGCACTGAGACAGAACAGATATACACACCAAAGCCAGGAGGCAGAGTATTCACACAAGAAAATACCTCTGGCGGAAATTGCAAATCAGATGGGATTCGATTCAATATTGCTAATGAGCATACACTGGTAGATAGAGAATCGACGTGGGTGTTCACCCTCAATAATGATCCCAAGTCTTGCACTGACAAACCATGGTGGAGTCCAAAGATTGGCTCGCATGGTAGTACAGGCGAAGGAAGCGGACTGTATGAAGCATCAGTTCCCTATAGCGGTGGATTTAAGTCTATGCGGACAGAAGGACCTCATCCACAATACCATTCATGTAGTGGCTATCAACACGGGGATGTTCCACCAATGCCGCAAGGAAAACCAATTGGTATAAAGACTGCACAATGGAGAATTCCAAACGGAGTTCACGTGGAATTTTGGTATGAC
>DATFDI010000121.1:0-25208 GCA_035252175.1 Nitrososphaeraceae archaeon | reverse complement strand
GGCCATTATCCTCTAGATGTAGTGGGCGGTATTTTATTAGGAATAGGAGTCGCTCTAATATTTGTAGGTATAGACAAATCTATAGATGCATCAATAATAACACCAATAAGGAAAAGAATACTCAGAAGGTAAAACAAACTCTATATGATGAGCTATAAACCTGCTTACAAATAAACAACATCAACGCTAGAGGTTTTAGACTTTGATAGATGTTACAACGTGTAATCTGTCTAGAGCAGCTGCTTCACAACGGAATGGAACAGAACAGTAACCCGCTGCTTAATGAATCTCTTTTTGTCGATATCTTTATCGAATAGGTAGCAAATACAGACACCATTCAAAATATTTAAAAAATTTAAGGTTTCTCAGTTTTTACTTCTATATGTATACCCTAACGTACTGGCTATAGACCTTAATGTGGGTTAAGTTGGGTATCTAATTCTGTATTGTTTCGTTTAATACGTAATAAAGTACCAGATCCATTCAATGAGTTATTCGGTTACTTCCTAGATGTTGTTTTCTTTTATAGTAATTTCCAATAAGTTTGATTCATACAAGAACCTGCAAGGTTTATCCGTGTACGTTTCTGGTAATTAAGATCCTTAGAATTTATGACGTTGAAATGGAGAATATTTGATGCTCTGCAGTACATACTATGTTAACATTTATGCTATAGCTATTTACAAATATGATAGAGCAATGCGCTCAATGAGCGCATCAGGTCAACAGAAAATCAATTAATACTCATTTACCTGCATCCTCAGTCTACATATAGCACAGACAGGCGCGTTTTATCCGATCTGAAAAATTAATTCTTTTTTATCATATGTCTTAAGTTTATCTACTTGACAGACATAAGCCATTTTCTGCTAAATTTCTTGTCGTGTCCATGGACTACTGATTCAAAAAGTGCTTTGAGTTGTTTAGTAATTGCACCAATTTTTCCATTACCGATTATTCTATTATCAACTTCGCCAACTGGTTTTACTTCAGCAGCAGTCCCAGTCAAGAATAATTCATCAGCTAAATACAATTCATCTCTAGAGATGTCTCGGATCTTATATGGAATTTTGTGTTCTCTTGCTAAAGTCAATATGCTGTCCCTTGTTATGCCGTGTAAGGCTCCAGATGTTGTGGGAGGGGTAACCAAATAATTATCTTTTACAATGAATATATTTTCTGCACTAGCTTCTACTACCATTCCATTCAAATTTAGCATTATTGCTTCGTCAAATCCTGCCTTTAATGCATCAACTCTTGCCAATGCTGAATTTGCATAATTTGCTGTTGCTTTAGCAAGCATTGGCATTGATCTATTGTCAATTCTGCTCCAGTTTGAAACCATGACTCTCACGCCATTTTGACTTTTGTCCTCTTTTAGATATTCATCCCATTTCCACACTGCGATTGCAATAGAAACTTTATTCGGAAGAGGATTAACTCCCATTTTGCCATAACTATAAAATGCGATTGGGCGTATATAGCATTCATCTATCTTATTTGCCTTGATTGTATCAATAACAGCGTCTTGTAATTGCGACTTGGAATATCCAAGATTCATAAAATAAATCTTAGCACTTTCCATTAACCTTTGGATATGATCAGGAAGACGGAAAATTGCGTGACCATGTATAGTCTTATAACAACGAATTCCTTCAAAAACAGCTGTTCCATAGTGTAACCCATGTGTAAGGACATGGATCTTCGCATCATCCCATTTTACGAGAGTTCCATTAATCCATATTTTTCCTTCAACCATATTGTTTTACTACACTATCATGAATTTTACTTCGCCTCGCGTGGATTGCCCTTATTGCATCTCCGACATTATTACTTTTATCTTCTACCACTATCAAAATTCTTGAGGTCTCCTCTTGAGCGTCCAAATTTATTATATTAATGTCATGATCACCTACTGTGCTAGTAGCTGTAGACGCAATTTTTGGCATTCGCCACATCTGGTCGCCAATTAAAGTAACCACACCTCTTCCATAGACAACTTCTACTCTAGAATAATACGCCTTGAAACGGCGTTCATATCTTCTTACATAATCTGCATCGAGAAAAAGTAGTCTTGTAATTTCAGTGTCATCTTTTTTATATGGAGATAATTTCACGAAGTCGTGGTACTGCTTATCTCTCTCAATAGATGCTATCAAGTGTGAGGCTGCAATGCTCTCCATTCTTACAATCGCACAGTTTCTCTTTCCCGTAACAATCTTTAGCAAATTGTTTTCATCTAATGGAGGATTTTTCTGGATCGTAGTGATGTTGGATGGGTTTGAAGTATTTGTAATAACCATTGGAATATCCAAGTTGTTATCATCAATCTCCTTTATAGCGATAGGATCAAGAATTTTCATCCCAAACATACCAGCTAGTTTTGCTTCATTATAAGAAAGGTATCTTACATATTCAAGATTGTCATTTACGACCTTAGGATCGGCACTCAGTACTGCACTATCCTTTTCAAAATCCACTTGTATATCATAATTATCATGCAAGAGTATAGCAACGTCTGCTGCTGTTCTATCTGAGCCACCACGTTCATACGTAGTTTCAAGTCCATCAGTGGTTTTACCTATAAAACCACCCATAGAAACAACTTCGCTAGATGCTACTAGATTAATCAGATGCTCGTTGCTTTGCTTTGATTCTTCTACCATAAAGTTGGCAGCCTCAAAGTTATCATCAGTAATTATGGGCCACTTGTCTATACTAACATGATCAGATTTTATGTCATGGCTACGCATAACATAGTCCATAAGATAGGACATGGTTATTTCTCCACTATATGCAAGTGTTCTAGACCTTACTACATCTACAAATCGTTTATTCTCTGTTGCCTGCTTAAGAGAGATTATTACCTGCCTATAGAATTTATCAAGAATTTCAAGAAAATCATCCTGGAGATTTTTAGAAACATAAGCTGCAGCAATTCGTTCGTAAACTTCGCGTAGAACATCAATTTCTATGGGATTAGAAGATGCATAACTTCTTCCCACTAATATAGCAACATCGGTCATGGATCTCGCATGGTTGTCATACATAATTAGTGGAGCAGAGAAAACAGCAATTACCTTTGTGTGGTTCAACATTTGCTTAATCCTTTCGATAACTTGTGGTATAAGAATACCGTCCACTCCAATGGAACTGCCGCCAAATTTAGCTACCGTGACAGGAATCAATTATTTGAATCGCTTTTGATGTTACAAATTAGTCCCATATATTAAACATTCAAATTTAATCTGTTACATTTATTTAATGATGAATCTAATGCTAGTTATATTTACGGAAAGTGTAGTTAATTTATTGTATTACGATACAAGAATAACGCATATATCATCAACGATGACATATTTGAATGCTAGTGCTATATGTCACATTAAAAAATAGTGACAAAATGCAAGATGATGCTATCGCATAGCTATCAGATCAGCGTATGGCTAGTTGCAAGAACTTGAAAACAGTAAATATAATAGTAAGAATATTCAAAAACAGCTCATTTTACTCACATATTATGCTGATAATATAGTATAATTACATATTAGGAATACCAATGTTGTTATTGGTTGTCTGTATTTGTAATAATTTCATTTACCTGTTTCACTAGGTCATCTAAGTTTATTGGTTTTCTCATGAAATAGATATTTGAAAGGGAGGAGGAGCAGCTAAACCTTATTTTGAATTCTTCAGTATAGTGTTCACTATATGCGGTCAGAAAACACACTTTGACTTTATCATCTAACTTGTTTATCTTTTCGTACAATTCATATCCATTCATAGTAGGCATCCTAATATCAAAGATAAGTGCGTCATAGTAATTTGGCTTGAAGGCACTTAAAGCAGCAGTAGAATCATTAAATGCGTCAACTTCAAACCCATCATCTTCTAAAGCTATTTTAAATATTCTTGAGTTATCAGGCTCATCATCTACTATCAAAATTCTTTTCTTCGTATTTGTTCATTGACCTTTAGACAAGACTGCTTAGATGTAGTAGTATTTTGCATTTGTCACCCTCAGGTTATCCTTTGTTGTTATTGTTTGTCGTAAGCGGAAGGCTAAAGTAAAACGTTGCTCCTTTATTTTTCCCATTATTGTTATTATTCTGAGCCCACATTTTGCCACCATGTGCTTCTACAATACTTTTTGAAATAAACAATCCCAGGCCAGTACCTCCAATATCAGACTTTGTGGCAAATTTTGAAAATAACCTTGGTAATATTTCAAAGTCTATCCCTGTGCCTGTGTCCTCCACGCTAACAACAACTTTTTCTGTCTCTTCACTGGTATTATTTTTAGCACCTTCATTTCTTGTTTTCTTTTCTACATTAATTGATATGCTTCCTTCTTTTGTAAACTTTATGGCGTTGCTTAGAAGGTTAGAAATAACTTGAGTTATTCTTTCTTTATCTGCGTCTACTTCTATCGTCGATTGCCTTTGAGGTTCGTACAATAATCTGGTATTGCTACTTTTCTTTACGATCTCATTTTTAAAATCTTCTATTACACCAAATATTAAATCTGCAAGGTTGAATCGTTCTTTTCTTAGCTTGAGCGTATGACTTTCAATTCTTGTAACATCTAGTATATCGCTGGTAAGCCTCTGAAGCCTAACAGCATTTCTAGATATTGCATTTGTTATTTCTTCTCTTTTTTCAGGATGTCTTTGTAATATTTCAGAAAATCCTAAAATAGCTTGTGTTGGAGTCTTTATCTCATGACTTGCTACATTAATGAACTCTCTTTGCATTTTGTCATGGACTTTAAGTTGTTCATTTGCATTCTTTAATTCCGAAGTCCTTGCATTGACTGTGTTCTCCAATCTTCTGTTCCATAACAAAACCAAAAATGCAATACCAAACGCTATTATTCCAATTATTATTACTATTAATACGCTAAAGTTCTTCTGCTGGTCAATTAATACATTAACATCACTTGCAAGGTTATGAGGAGCAGAGATAAATAATGTCAAAAAATACTTGCTATTGACTTTGACTGGTTCATAGGCTATTGTATTCACTTTACCTTGTACGACAATTTCTCTTGAACCAGTGTTACCCTGTAATGAATCTCTCAAAAGATCATCTAATGAATCTTTAGCTTGTGGGGAAAGCATAGATGAAAATGTAGACTGCATTTCTGCTCCAAATACGTCTTTACCAATAAATGATGAAGGATTAGCATATAGAATTATACCATTTTTATCGAGTACGCCTATTGTGCTGTTAAATTGTGGAAATAATTGGCTTTTCAATGCATTCCCTAGAGTATTAACATCGATTGCGGCTGCTACAACGCCGGTGAATACTCCTTTGGAGTTACTTCCTGTCTTGTTGATTACTGGGTATGATATATATAATCTAGGAACTTTGTCATTTGATTCTATCAAGTAACTGTAATATACTGAAAGAGTACTTTTTGGAAATATAAAGTATGGTCTATAACTAAGGTCTGTTCCTTTGTACTTTTGATACGCAGTTTGGTTAATATCGCTTACCCAATTCAATTTCCCATTTTTATCAAGCCACATGTAAAAGTTTGTAATATGAGCAGAGTAATGTTGTCTATTATTGATAATGGTATATGATCTTTGATATTCATTGTTGTGTATAGCCGGAGAATCTGTGAGCGTCTGTAAAAGTGCAGCTATACTTTCAATTCTATTTGTTAATATTTGTGAAATATCGTGTGCTTGAATCTCAGTATTTATTTTTATTTCATGTGAAGCAATATCTGCTATTTTAGCGGAGGTTGATGTATAATACTGCGTAGAATAGACAGCTAATAATATTGCAACTATTGCTATAACAACTAATATGACAATATTTTTCTTTGATAAAATAGTCCTTGTAGTTGTCATCTTTGTCCTAAACAATGGTCGCTACTTTTTCTACAACTTCGAAATTATATAAGTCCTGTGTTTAACACAGCTTTAAGGTCAATTCAGTTTTCATAATTATTTGCATACCGTAGAGTACTCCTACTGTTCTTATCTTCCTGCAACGTGAACGCAGTTCCAGCAGTCATGGCTGCAAACCTTCCAGGCGCCACCACTCTCTTTATCTCTTTGAGAACACTCTTAATTTCATACAAATATTTCGCATACAAATATTTCGCATAAGCTTGGTTTGGTCCTACTCCTTCTTCTCCTATTTCTTAAAAAAGATTATACTCATCGTTAAATACATTATAACAGTCTGCTACTGTGACGATAAGATGATCACTCATCTCTTCACATGCACAGCAGCATTAGACACGCTTACCTGAAAGATACTCGAATACAAGGTTATAAAAAATGCAGATCGTGTGAAAGTACGACCAGATCTACATGTATCACGTGTGGATATTGTTACAATTGTCATATGAAATCATCATCAAATCAGCAAAGAAGGCTCTTGATGTCTACGGACAGGAAACAGAGCCAATCTAGCTATCGTAGATGCTGACATATTACCAGTAGTGGCAAATGTCGTCATGCTCTGAATAATGCTACAGTCGTATCATCCTCGCCATTGAGGTGAGCCAAGTCACCCTTACCCCTTCACTTTGAGTATTCCCCACTCTATATACTGATTATGTGGTTGCAAATTCTAAATGAATTATGAAAGAACCTGTGAGCTGATACAAAATGATTCATATGAAATCATTGAATTAATTGAATCTGAGCCAATAGTATTCAAACAAACAAGAAGAAAGCAACAGGAACTTCATAATCAAAGTAACATACGCATTATACAGGTAATACCTACAATTTATTAGGCTTATTCCACAAGAGCGTCCTAAAGCCTTTCATGATAAGTATGATGTTGTTTTCTTGTTGAGTGGCAAACTGAATGCAAATGTTGCTCCTTTGCCATCACTATTGTTCTCAGCCCATATTCTACCACCGTGAGCTTCAATTATTTTTCTAGATATATACAATCCCAATCCTATTCCCTTTTTTGACTTTGTTTCGAATTTCTCAAAAAGTTTGTCCTTAACATCAGGATCTATTCCTTTACCAGTATCTTGTATGCTTACTACAACCAGTTCATGGCTATTAGTATTATTACCTTTCGCTCCCTTCATCTTTACTATGATAGATCCCTCTTCAGTAAATTTGACTGCATTACTCAATAAATTAGAAAAAACTTGTATTATTCTCCCTTCATCAGCATGTACAAAAAAAGTATCTTCATTTTCATTTGAAACGAACTCTAAGTTTATTTTATTATCTTTACCTGTACTTTTAAGTTCAGATTTAGAGTCAGCTAAGGTATGTAGAATCAATTCCATTAGATTAAATTGGTTTTTAGTCAACTTTAGTGTCTGACTTTCTATTCTAGAAACATCCAAAATGTCTTCTGTTAGTTTTTGAAGTTTTTTTGCACTACGGTTGATGACATCTAGTAATTCCCTATACTGTTTAATATTACCTTCTTCTTTTGACTGTAAAACATCAGACAAACTCAATATTGGTTGGATCGGCGTGCGAAGCTCATGTGCTGCCATATCAATAAATTCCTTTTGCATGGTCTGTGTATTTCTTAACTCCTCATTTAATGCGTGCTCGTTCCAAAGCAGTTCAAATATCGATCTGAATGATTCTACGCTAGGTTTGCTGTTTGAATATATGGGAAATCCTATAGCCTCTATGAATTCGTCAGCGTCAGGAGCTTTTAGCTCAGCTCTAAAGAATTTTGCGTTATCTACTACGAGCATTCCTGTGGAGGAAGTATTGCTATTCAAAATTCTGATATTCGATCCATTATCAGACATCTTTTTTACAATATCGAAATTCTCTTTACTTAAAGGGCAGATAATCTTAATTATTGCACCATTTTGTGATGCACTTATGAGATGATCGATAATACCTAACTTATCTACTCTTGTCATTGCTTTATCATTTGGAAGAATAAATAATGCCTCTTTTCTTACAGATTTTGTCAAATCGATAAGAACCTTTTTCGCTCTTTGTGGGTCATTAACGATCTCAACAAATTCCGGTTCTATTCCTTGTTCGATTGCCATTATTCTTTCTTTAGCATCGATACCATCTTTCCACAGTTCATTAAAAATAAAAGCGTAGTGATTAATGTATGCTTGCTCATTGCTTACCAGTAGACTCTTTATTATTTCTTCAGATTCTTCAGTCTTCTCAGTTGTAGCAACTATTTCTCTATCCGAAACAGCAAAATCAATTGGTGGCATGTTGTTAGTATGTCTTATTTGTACTCCTATGTCAAGAAATTTCTTAATTAGTTCTGCAGCATCATTATCTACAATTGAAGTAACTAATTTTATTCCCTTGTGTTCTCCATTTTTATATTTACCAATTATTTTTTCATATGAATCAACATAGTTGTTGTATGCTAGACGTAACCCACTGACTCTCGAACAGATGAAAAATTCATAAGAAGACTCAAGAATCCCTTTTCCCTTTCTAAGTATTTCGTCGACATTTTTCAGTATTTTGACCTCCTTTAATACTGTTCCTAGGTATTGTTTCATGTCCCGCTCTGTAAGAGACGGTTCAATTCCTGTTTGTTCTAGAAGAGCATACTGTTGTGCTTTTGCAGCGTTTAATGCCCGTCTTTCTATTTCTTCTTTCATTTGTGGTGTTCCGATGATGTCCAATAATTTGGCAACTTCCATGGTAGAGTTCTTAATCGTTTTTCTTAATGAACTGTCTTGGGATACTGATAAAGCTGAGCAGTACAAGCCTACGCTAAATAAGTACGATGCCAATAGCACTAGTGAATGAGCGGCTGCTCCATATGTTTGCTGTAACGCAGAAATTTCATTAGCAATACCGATCATTACAATACCCATTGCAGAGATGATAAGATAGTCTTTTACTTTTATAGAATCTAGTCTTCTTGTGATAATATAAAAAGCAAGACCAAACAGAACACTACTTCCAATAGTACCAGCTCTAAACACAAGTCTAAAATAAAACCGATATGGAATATCCGATGGCAGCGAGAATATCAACCCACTTCCAACTAAATACAAAACTAAAGGAATAGCCAGGATAACCCAGAATTTGATAGTACCAATAATCTTGTTTTCTGTTCTTTTAGAATAGTAATGTAAAAGGAATGCGGTCCCAATCCATGTCAATATGTATGGCGAGAGTGAAGTCCAATATATGACTTGGTTGTACAAGTCGAGTAGCTGTGTTGGTACAACAAATAGTGTAGTGGTCAAAGGATTTACTATTTTGTATTGTATCTCACCATGATATTTTTCAAAAGTTTTGTATATGAAAGAGGCTTGTGGAATTGCTCCTGATGGTGATTTTTCCTGTACTACGTCTATCAACAGTATCTTGTCAAATGCATCTCCTCCTATAGATATAGCGAGGGATGCAGCGGCCAATCCATAAAACAAGAGCATAAAGTTATTTTTACTTGATCTATACCATGAAAACAATTTGATACTGATTAATACCATAATAGCAGTTGCTGCTATTGTGGAGATAGCGTATACCGAAGTAATTGATATCCTGCTGCTATCAGTGGTACATAAACTGAAATAATCATGGCAGTTAACACCATTGTTATAGATCACAAACAATAAGATTCCTAGTAATGATAGCTGAGTTATTAAGACTGTTAAGAACATTGCATTAATCAAACGCGATTTGACTCTAAGCTCTTTGCTTATTTTGCCAGTATACCCTACAATAGCCCATGTTCCTATTCCATATCCTATAAGCACAGTAAGTACAAAGAGTACAATTTCTACAATACTTGCACTTGGTGTCCCATAAGGTAAAATCTGGCGGGTCATTAGTAAATCAAGTATTATAAGTACAATTATTACCGCTGCAATTGCTACAGATGTTTCTCTAAACGTGCCAGTCAAGGATTTTATTTGAGTCATTACTTACACACGTCATATGAGTATACGTTGGATATTCCAGGATAATATTTAAGAATTTATGTTAATTACAGTATATCTACAATATCAAGCAAAAAATAGCAAATTACTCTTAAACATGGTAGCTAATTTAGTATATAATATGATTATGGAAACATTCCTGATATGGCTGTTATTTTGCAGAGGATCTCTACCGTCTAATCCCTTTCCATGGGAGTCCTCTGTCCTGTGCGAAATCGTTGTTTATGCTAGAAATAGAGAGGATCTCGTCATCCAAAAGAGTCTATTTTACAGAGTAGAAAAAAATATTCTGGAGGTTTTATCATTTTGAAGATAGTATGAGTTAAAGACATTGTATAGAATAGAAGGAAAGAAGTTTCAGTTAATTTTTTACAACATCAAGCCGTTTTGCGATGGAATGTACAAGGTAATTAATTTCAAATACAATAAAATAAATTATTACTTTTCGTATTCTCACTTTAGTCTTGATTTGGCCCATTCATCAAATGTGAGCCAGTTGACTTCAGGATATTCCTGATGAAGAGCTGAAATATTAATGCCAGTTCCTACTTTCTCATACCATTCATACATGCGAGCCATATCTTCATTTGCTTGATAGACTTGCTCTAATGGAACGTGCACATATTTAACTCGTTGTCCTAACTCATGTGATAAAATTTTAGCAGCTTGTTCTCCTGTAACCTCATCCGATGCAATATCTATTCTCTTTCCCAAAAATGGTTTACGACGTTCAAGCACCAAAGCTGAGAACTCTGCAATATTTTCAAGAGCGCTTTGTTGTAAAATACTAGACTGAGATAAAGGTAAAGCCAATTGACCCTGCTCTAATCCTTGGCCAAGCAGGTTTTCCATAAAAAAGGTAGGACCAATAATAGTGTAAGGAATTCCAAGATTTTTAATGTGCTGTTCGACTTTATACTTACTTTCAAAATGAGGAATACCTGTGTTTTTATCAGCATTTGCAACCGAACTGTAGACTAGATGCTCAACACTGTTCTCTTTGGCTATATCAGCCATGAGTTTTCCCCTGCGAATTTCGCCATCGGTTCCATCTTCGAATGGCGTCCCCATTAGAAATATTGATTCTATATCTTTTGCCGTATGCACTACTGACTCAGGATCATCAAGGTCTCCTTTCACTACATTAGCTCCTATATTTCTTAGGTCTTGAGCTGCAGATGATGGAGCATTTCTAGTAAGTGCATATACTTTATGTTTTTTTTGAAGCAATAATCTGGCTAATGACCCTCCCTGCTGCCCAGTTGCACCTGTTACCAAAATATTTCTTTGATTAGAGACCATTTTAGAAGCATGTGATAATTCGGCACAGTATTATATAACTATGGTAATAAGTTGGAAATAATCAACTATACAATTAAAAATCTAGTTAGTTTGAGATAACTACGAGACATAAATAGTAAAAACGACATATCTGCATATATGTTAAAATCATTATTGATTTACAATCATGCAGAAGGCTTACAATCAAAAATACAGCTTGGAGGAGAATAAATAGTATTGACACAATCACAAGACATAACTAAAAAAACTAATAGAAAGGAGAAAAATCGCAATCAAGGAGATATTTTAGGTATACACCATATTACAGCTATAACCAGTGATCCTCAAATAAACATCGACTTTTATGTCAACAACTTGGGACTCCGGTTTGTAAAACTTACAGTAAACCAAGATGACCCTACTTCATACCACCTTTATTATGGTGATGAGATAGGACGTCCAGGGACGATTCTTACTTTTTTCCATTGGCCGAATATACCTAAAGGACATAGAGGAACAGGCGAAGTAACTGCGATATCTTTTCTTATCCCCGAGAACTCTATAAACCACTGGATTGAAAGATTTAAAGATAAAAAAATAGAATTTCGAGGACCGTATAAACGATTTGAAAATGAACAAGTAATAACATTTCATGATCCTGATGGGCTAGGACTAGAACTTGTAGCCCATAGCTCTGCTGAAAATAGAACTGCTAATACATGGAAAGAAGGTCCAATACCTACTGAACATGCAATAAGAGGTTTTTATTCTGTGACTCTGTCAGAGGAAGGGTATGAACGGACCGATTCTGTTTTAACAGAGGATCTTGGATTTGTCCCTACCCATCAAGATAGGAATCGCTTCCGATATGAGATTCCCATCTCATCATTGTCTTCTTCTAATCAGCAAAAAGAAACAGAAGAAGGAAATGTAGGAGGTGCCAATATTGTTGATGTTCTTTGTCTTCCTCATACATACCAGGCCACCATAGGAATTGGGTCTGTGCATCATGTTGCATGGCGTACATCTTCTGATGAACAACAAATAGTGTTGCGCAAAAATATAGTCAAAGATGGGCTAAATGCAACTCCTGTAATTGACCGACTCTACTTTCATTCTGTGTACTTTCACGAACCTGGCGGAATATTGTTTGAAATTGCTACCAATTCTCCCGGATTTACAGTTGATGAAAAAGCAGAAGAACTTGGAACACATTTGACATTACCTAAATGGCTCGAGCCTATGCGTAAGGATCTTGAGAGGGTTCTACCCCCAGTGCGTTTACCTATAAAGAAAAAAACAACTAGTATTGAAAAGGAAAGCAACCATAGTTAAAATTGGTATAGTAAAAATGGTCAAGATGAAAAGCCGCCTCAATTTCGTCCACCGCTTTATACCTCCAAAAGATATACCTAGCGACGAGAAAGTAAGACAACTAGCAACAACAGGAGGAAAAGCCTTTACGACTTTTCTTTTACTTCATGGTACTGGAGGAAATGAAGAAGATCTAATTCCATTGGCATACGAGATAGATAAAAGAGCTGCAATACTGAGTCCGAGAGGAAAAGTATTAGAAAATGGTATTGCACCAAGATTCTTTCGTAGACTAGCAGAAGGCATTTTTGATATGGAGGATTTGATATTCCGTACAAATGAGTTAGCAGATTTTGTAAATGATGCATCGAAAACTTATGGCTTTGATTTGCAACACGTAATAGCTGTAGGATATTCTAATGGTGCAAACATAGCAGCCAGTATGCTATTGCTTCGTCCAGAAATATTATCTTCCGCTATTCTTTTTCGTGCTATGGTTCCACTTGTACCACAAACATTGCCTGATCTCACTAAGATGCATATATTGATGTCTTCTGGACTTTATGATCCAATAGTTTCAAGGCAAGAGGCAGAGAAGCTTTTAGCCTTATTCAGAAATGCAGGTGCCAATGTTTCAATCAGTTGGCAAGAAAGTGGTCATGAGTTAACGATGGGTGACATTAGGAAAGCAAAAGAGTGGCTACTGCAGTATTCCAGTCTCTAATTTCTAACTTCTTTTCTTTAATTCAACATTATCGTTCACTATGTATATTAATTAATAATATAGTCAGAAATAAATCTAGTGATATATGCCAATAAAGAACAGAAAATTTTAGGCCATTTATATAATGGAATTCTCTTATCCTAATGCGATTGAATATGAAGACCTTGGAGGCAGCATTTTAATGGTGTTTTGAACTTCTATGAAAGACTATCGTGAAGCAAAAAAAGAATCCCATAATCACATATAAAACTTGATAGTTATAACAACAAAAAACAAACTGATCGTGATTTTAAAAGTATTGATAAGTTGCTGAACTGCGACAATTAAATGATTAGCAAACTATGATTATCGTTCGAAACAGATTTTAAAATAAAATCCAACTATTCTTTTTGATTCCAGCCTTAGGTCATATACACACATGCTTGTATCGTTGGCTGCATTTATAGTCACATCTATTTTGTATTGTATTGGTGGAGTTCTTCAAGACTAGCTTAGGGCTAAAGCGTTAGAAAACGGAAGCGGCAGCAAGAGCAATGTAAAATAGGGTAGTGAGAGGCCTTGTGTTCATTGCTTTAGAAGAAAATGAACAGAATAAATACGTAGGTCTGAACACTGCAAAGCACGACACCTTCGTTTGCGTTAGTAAAGCGTAACATGTACACCTAATTTTGCTAGACAATATGCAATATTAACTGCATTTCCTCCTCGAGTGTCCAAGCGCGAGATATCACATATACTGCCTCCTCCAAATTTCTCCTTCTCTTGTATTAATTTAAAAACGTCTTTGGTTGGTGATTTCAGCCTTACAATTCGATCGATAAAGAAATCTGGCATAACCACTATAAAATTTCTCAAAGTACCAAACTTACTGGAATTGATCATTTATTATCGAATCCAAGATTATACATAATAATAACATGGATTGACTTTTTTCCTTATCAAGTGCAAGGGAAGATGTGGTGTGAAGGCTGCAATGCACGAAACTCAATGATAATCCTTATCGAAACCAGAAATGCACGATTTGGACTGCTCGTCTTATACAATCAAGGACTAATTACGGAGATGGTATTAGAACCATGGTTGGCTACATAGATGTGATGGTTTGAAGAATTATAAACAACCCCATATGGATTAGTACCAACTGGTATAGTTGTAGTAACCTTGTTATTGGAGTCGTCTATCACAGATACAGTATTTGAGAAGGTATTAGTCACATATATCTTCCCCTTGCTAGAGTCAAGAGTAATTCCATTAGGTGCATTACCTACAACTATGGTTGCAATCACCTTATTTGTTGAAGTATCTATGACAGATACAGTATCTCTGGAATTATCAGATCCAGTATTAGCAACATATACATGACCATTATCAGAATCGAAAATAATCGCAGAAGGAGATATACCAACTGGCATAGTTGCAATCACTCTATTATTCCTCAATGTATCTATAACTGACACACTATTTGCTTTGTTGTTTGTTATGTATATGTGACTATTAGCTGAGTCATATGCTATGCCAGCTGGATTGGAAAGCTGTTTAATACTGCTTATCACGACATTATTTGAACCATCTATTTCAGATAAGCTGTCTGAACCTATGTTAGCTGCATACATATTACCATTTTTGGAGTTATATGCAACACCGCTAGAACTGTTACCAGGAAAATGACCAACAGCTATATTTGAAATAACATTGTTATTCTTCGATGTGTCGATAACGGACATTGTGTCTGAAAATGTGTTAGCCACATAGATATTATTATTGCTAGGATTATATGTTATGGCCAGCGGCTTGTTTCCGACTGATACGGTATCAACAACCTTATCTGAGGAGCTATCTATTACAGATACCTTGTTAGCATCTGCATTACTACTACTACTGCTACTGCTACCACCACCATAATTAGTTACATAAACGTGCTTGTTGTTTGAGTCATATGCAAGACCCAAAGGACCTGAAAATCCTCTGATGGTCGTGACAATAGGTTTTGGTTCAGGTGGTTTATTGGCCTCATTTGTTATAGTGCATTGCTTAGTCTCGCCTGCATCTAATGTGCCAGAACAGCCTGAAGAATAGATAGTAGTATAGCCAGATGGTCGTTCGGTTTCGGTGACCTTATAGCTGCCAGCTCTTAATGTAACAGAGGTACCACTAGAAGAGCCAGAAAATGAGCTAGGTGATGGATTATTACCTGTAACAGAAATGGTAAAGTCTGATGGCTTCTTGTCACCGATGCCATTATTGATTACTTTTTTAGTAACTGTTAGTTTTGCAGTTATCGGAGTTAAACGGTATTCGTTAGTTATAGTACATTGGATATGTCCACCTTTAGCAGTACCAGAGCAACCTGAAGAATAGCTAGTAGTATAGCCTGGTACGCTACTATCTTCAGTGACCTTATAGCTGCCAGCTCTTAATGTAACAGAGGTACCACTAGAAGAGCCAGAAAATGAGCTAGGTGATGGATTATTACCTGTAACAGAAATGGTAAAGTCTGATGGCTTTTTGGTGCCAGAACTGCCATCATTGCTCGTGACCTTCTTGATGACACTTAAAAATGTCAGTGAGCCAGGCGGAGAAGGTTCTGGGCATTTGCCGTCAACTGGCGAAGAATCGTTGTTCGGACAAACACATTTGCCCTTTGATAGCTCTGAATCATCTGGACACTGGCATTTGCCGTCAACCAATGTTGCGCCATCAGGACATTTTGTTGATGATAGGTTCTCTGTACTTGCACATTTGCCACGTACCGTGGAGGAACCATCAGGACATGATTGTAGTAAATCCTTAGAAAGATTATCACTAGTATTATTATCGTCTTTAACGATGCCAATTTTGGTATTGCCATCACTGTTTCCACGAGACTGCATGACTGTTGATGCTAAAAGCCCTTTGTCATCTTTCTTTTTTGCGACAACCATGTAAGATTGTTGTGCTGATCGAGCAGATATTGCACCCATAGATAAGATTATAGAAGAAACAAAGACTATAGTCACAAGCAAAATCAATGATTTAAAAAAGGATATGTGTTTCGTGCGGAGTCATGCTTTATTGTGATATTTTAGGTTTTAAGATCTTTTTTCTATGAAATAGAGAAGAACCTGTTCAATTCTAATATCAGCAATAGAAGGCGTTATTGTCTCATATTGCAAATTCTGTTACACATTTAGATATTATTGAATCATGTAAACACCTCTGCCAACAGTCGGAATAATATTAGCTTATAGACAATAGTTTCGTAATTATGTAATTATTCTAATGGGTGTGACGATATACGTATTCGCAGATATTAATACCGATACTTATTTCGATAAGGTCATCTCTCTAACATGGCAAGCAGAGATTACATCTAGTGGTAATAAAACGACATTGCTGCTGCTTCATAGACCAATCCTTTCCGAGTGCTTTATCGATATCACTTATGACATGCTTGAGGAATTGTCTGTAAGCCAAGGGTAATTTTTTCCTCTTATCTGATGGCATTTTGTAGGACAGATATGAAATGATGTATTCTGTTTCTGAGTAATTCCATCTACACTGTCTTGTAAAATGATTCGCTCTTCAAATTCAGACGTAGTCGAACGTATTAATGATTCCAGCGATTTAGCAGATAGATTTGATTTATAGTCGGCTTTTCGATTTTTGAAGATAAGAGTTAACTGCTGGTCATTTTCTGCATATCCTTTCGTATTCTGGTTCTCAAATTATGATTACATTATGTTTTAATTAACCATTTGTGTTATTATCATTAATAGAGATCCTGGCATTACTACGAAACTCATTAAAATTATTTTATGGATAACTAGAAGAAACGAAAAGAATGTTGTAGATATTTATTTATTCATTAATACCCTTGAAGATTTAGCATTTATTACATCGATAACAATTTTATACCTATTTCAGACGTATTCACTGCTCTCTTCGTTAGAGTGATTTTATGTAGATATAATTGCTTTTTTCATCATATCCAAGATCAGACATAGTTAACACTTTAAATCCATTATCATGTAGGAATTTCATTTCTGCAGAAAATAAATTTACATCTGTACTGGTAATTGCTTTGTTATTATCTATATCATGATATCCTATAATGGGAACTGCATTTATTATTCCATTTTTATTGAAAATCAATTGGCTGTTTACTAGTTCAACAAATTTATCAAATATTTGAGTATCATTATGTGAATAACGTGTGTCCAAAGCATTATGGGTTCTTTCTTTGATGTCGTATCTGTTTGCATAATTTAGCGTTCCATTATCTGAATATGTCCTGCAATCATTTTGTTGTTGGTCTTGTTGCTTCCAACCATCACAATGCAAGTACATAGGTCCAGTAACAAAGCCTCCAATAGAAAGGTCATAATATTTAGCAATTGTATCGATTACAGTTGCATTATTTGAACCTTTACCATGCGGAGGAGAAAATACAGTGGGATAGGCTCCAATGTGGTCGTGAATACATTGTTTTGATTGACCTACTTCATAATCCAAAGCAGTAGGAGATAGTTTGTCTAGAACTTTGTGTGTCATAGTATGGGACCCTATATCATTTCCTTCTTTGTATAGTTGGCTTACATCCTGCCAGGTCATCCGGTCTGTATTTGAACCTGCCCAATTACAAACTATAAAGAAAGTACCTTTAAATCCATATTTATCTAATATTGGTTTGGCATTTATGAATTGGTCTTTTTCATCATCATAAAAATTTAGAAAGACTACCTTTGGGATTGTACTACTACTACTACTACTACCACTACTACTACTACCACTGCTGCTAGCAGCGCTATTACTAACTTGGTCGTTTATTATTGTTGTTTGATCTGCATATGCTAGTTGCTGACTATTATCATCAGCCAAAACAGAAAAAAATGGGTAAACGATAATTATTAAGAATGTAGCAACAACAAGAAGTGTCCTATTGAAATAACCTTTCATAGTAGATATTCAATCAATACGAGGTGATATGGAGTTAACTGCATTAAATATTGGTCAGTACATATTTTTATCATAATGCCTTTCCACAGATCTTACAATAAGCTAGACCACAAGTAGCACAATAAGCTAGACCACAAGTAGCACAACGGACAAGAAAAAAACTAGATTCCTTAATTCTTGGTTGAATATACTTATGTTCATGAATTAGTTTGCTCTTGTGCAATATCGCGTTCCTACGTAACTGTGGATGTTTGCTGTTGCTGTTGTGTATGCTCGCTAGTTCATATTTAGGCAATGTGGCAGGTTTTATGGGTAAACTCATCGATATTCACATTATCAAGTATCTAATGAGTTCTAATAAAGAGATGCTAAACCATGTAAATTAACATAGTTCGTTGCCAAAATGATGTTCATCAACAACCTACTTCAGTTGCTTAATTTTATATATTGAGCGCACACTAAATATACCACTATACAATTTGCTAATCATACATACTATAACAATATGATATAACGATTTTCCTTTAACCACGTTAATTTACAAAGATAAGCAAGAGATTAATTAATTGTACAATATCGTTACCTAAATGAGTAAAGCAAATCAAGTGAATATGATGAAAGTAACAAAGACAAGAACAGCAATGATGGCAGTACTTGCCGTAGCAGCAATTGGAATGTTAGTGTCATCATCTGTAATTGCAAAACCTGCATTAGCTAGCAGCAGCTCAGTATCAAGATCCGATATACATGATGTAGGAAAATTCCTACAATGCATTGCAAGTCATGGAGGCAATGACATTTCTAAAAATAAGGCTCAACGATGTGTTGATAATTACTTAGGCGGAAATAACAACAACCACAACCATTAAGAAATCAAAAATGAGCTAAAGTAACAAATACAACATCTCTTTTTTTATTTTAACGTTGTTGTCGAGTTTGTATCGAGTAGTTCCTAATATCTCATCTTCTACTACTACTTCTTGGTTGTCTCGATGATATTTTATCATTTCGAAGACATAGGTATGGTATTATAACTAGTATTAACTACAATTTTCCCCGTATGATTATTAAATATTGAAATTCTGCTTGAGAAGAAAAAAAATTGAGTTAACCATCACCAAGCGTAGGCTGGTTAGGTCTTGGATTTGTAGTTTTACTCATAATAGGCGCTCTTGTTGCTGGTGGATTTTTCACAGATCATACTAGGACGGTAGCGGTTAGGGAAATCAAACATGAGAAAGGAGGATATTGTCTTGTTTTAAATGGTATAGGACAGGTCGTAAAGCTAAAAAGAAGATGGTGGGATTCGAACAAGAACATTGAGTTTTTACTAGCGGAGACGAGACATGCAGCACTTGCAGATAAGACTATAACATATCACTGCTGGGGTATAAGGGCTGACATTGTTCAATGGTATTCTAACTGGGATAGTGTTAATGCACCTAATAAGTAGTTCACTTTTCTTGTTTGTACTGTCACTGCTGCTACAGAACCCTACCTAGAATTTTTTATGATTAATACGATATGCTAAATTGGTTAATGCAATGCAGGGCACTCCTACTGCCTATATTCATGATATACGATTATTCTCTGAACAAAAATGGAAACTGCGAAATTTTCGGTTGGAAGTTAAGAGTAGAAAAAAGAATCGATAACGAGGCTAGAGCTATCAGCGTCATTCTATGATAATTATTGCTCATTTTGTTCATTCTTTTTAATGACTTGGTAATAAGCGATCTCATAAACTTTTTGTATCTAAGGCATCATCTTTGCAGTAGCTAGTATGTAGTAAAAGAGTGAACTTCTGAAAACCAATTATAGATGTATTTTGCTTTGTATTAGTGGTAATGGTAGTAGTCTCAAATTTTTCTTTTTCTATCAATGCGATTTTAATATTTATAATATTGTTGTAGTGGGGTAGATAATATCTACATACTCCCTTGAAAAGTATATGTAGATATAATCCATAGTTGACGTATTTATTGCTCTGTTAGGCTACGAAGTGTCTATCAGGATGTTTCGATACTTGTTGGAATGCTTGTATGGTGTTGGCATTTATTTTCGAAAGTTCTTTTGCATTCTCTTTTGCAGTTTGAACAGATGTATTGAATGCTTGCAGATTTGCAGATATTGCATTATTTGCTAATCTTGTTGCAGATATAGCATTATCAGCTAGATTGCTAACTGCATTTGAGTAATCTTCAGCTATTTGTCTTGGAGATATCATCCAATTTGACCAAAGTTGGAATGAGTTGACGATAATCTCTTTTTGAGATTCTATATAAGAATCGGCAACTTCTCTAATTGCTTGAATTGTATTTTCTTGATAATCAGAAATAACATCTGTATAACGTGGAATTTCTCTTCTTGCTTCGTTGGTTGTTTTCTTTATGTTATCTTTAGATTCATCTAATGCTTTGGTTATTGCTTGTTCCTGCTCTCGCTGAAGCTGTGAATATGTTTCGGTTATATTGTTATCTTCTTTTCTATCTTGTTTCTTTGATGTTGACATCTGTTTGTACTGTTAACTACATGTTATATAACAACTAGTATCAATGGTTATTGAATGGTTTCTGGATTTAGATTGGACAAATGGTGAATACAACAATTGAACTTGCATTAAACACTAAAAATACATTCTGGTTTGCTTGTTTACTACTTCTAAACGCTTGTGCGTCTAGTTGTTTATACCAGCCTTGATATTATACTTCATAATCCCAACTGATGGTAATATAAACAAAAAGCTCAGTAGTCCTCCAACTAACCATGCAATGGCGTAGCCTACATGGTGAACAACAAATGAAAACAGAATTGGAACCCAAAATGCACCAAACAAAGATAAACCATTAACCCAGCTTATAGCTAAGGTATCAAACGAGCTTTTCGCTTCTATGCAGTTATCTTCATTTTTAGTCACTCCCATTCTCCCTTTTTTGTGTATTATATTAGATGAAGCATACGCTATAGTAAAAACAGCGGCTGAAAACACTCCTACTAAAACGTTTGAGACTCCAGCTATGTAAAGTCCGAAGGAAGTTCCTGTCGTAAAGGCAATTCCTGCTACACCTATCGACATTAGTACGCCACATACAAACAAAAGTTTCCCTATATTTTTTGTCTTATCATATACCCTTCCGAAAATTGGTGCCGATATAACACCAGATATTAAACCCAAACCAGCTATAAGACCAGCAATAGGAGGACTTGTTCTGATGTAGTCCTCTAAATAAAATACTATGAATGTCAGGGATAAACCCCATGCTATTTGTGCCCCAAGCAATATCAACCCGAACATAAATAGAGATTTGTCAAATAACACTCTACGAATGTCTGATTTGTTGATTTGATAATGATTTTGCCGTATTAGTTTCTGATGCTGCTTCTCCTCTTTTTCTTGATTATTACTCTCTTCTTGTCGTGGTAAGAAGGCAATCATGAACATACTGCTGATTAGCCCAAGAACACCACTCAACAGTAGGCTTTGCCTCCATCCCATTATCTCTGCAAGGATTATCCATCCAAATATCCCTATGATTCCTCCTATCGAATGAGCTGAGTTTAATAATGCTACTCCAAATCCTTCTTTCCCTCTTCCCAAGCACCTCGTAATCAAAGTTACACTTGGACCAAAAAATAATGCCATACCAAGACCGACGACAAATCGCAGTATTTCCATTTGTTGTAACTGAGAAGATAAACCGCAGAGAAATGCTGCTGACGAAGCTATTGTTATTCCATATATTGCGGTTCTCCTAGAACCCTGTATAGCAGCAAGAATTCCACCAGGTACTTGAAATAGGCCGATACCTATCAAGAAGCTTGTAGTAAGCAATCCTAGCAAAGAGACATCTTGCTTGAAGTCTAATGCTATGAGTGAAAATATAGAATCGATATTAAACCAATTTATTGCGTATATTATCCTGGCAAATAACAGACTTGAAACAGCCCAACGGTTGATTTCATTCAATTTATTTCAGCTTCTCTTAAGCGAGGTATTGAAATAAAGCACTATCAATTTCTTATTATGAACCAATAGGAATATTATTCCAGCCAATCTCATAAGTCCATTTATTAAAATATCTGCAAAGCTGGTGTTGAGTTGCATTAAGCACTCAAAATACATCTTATTGGGGTTACCTAGACAGCCGCCAATTTGGTTCTAAAAGTGCTAAATTGCCGTCTAAAGATACCAATTAAAATTATTACAATAAATAGGTAAAATAATGATTGAATATGTTCATAATAATACAAATGTTGAAACAATACGGGTAATGGACGAAAAAATACAAAAGTAATATATGGAATCGACAATGTAATTAATGCCGAACTAGAATTATTCCGTAATACTAAAGACAGAATTGATAGCTGCATGAATTATACACGACCCCAACTAGCTATAGAACTTAAAGTAATAAAGAACGCCTTTATTGATGCTAAAAATAGAGGTGTACGACTTAGATATTTAACAGAAATCACCAAAGATAACATTTCTTATTGTAAGGAGCTAACACCACTTGTTGATGAGCTGCGGCATATAGATGGGATAAAAGGGAGCTTTATGATAAGCGAATCGGAGTATCTTGCGCCTGTAATATTCTTCGAAAGACGAAAAATAGCATCAGAGATTATCTATAGTAAGATAAAGGAACTTGTAGAACAGCAGCAGTACATTTTTGATACTTTCTGGAGCAAAGCAATTCCATCTGAGCAAAAAATAAGAGAACTTGAGTCTGCAAAAGCACCATACTATGAAACTGAGACTAAATTAGTACAGGATGAAGACCAAATTTCAAAGAGTATAAAAAGGCTCATTAATGATTCTGATGAGCTTTTAGTATGTTCTGATTTTGACGGTATGCAGATGATATACAATCACTTTTTTGATTCCTATAAAACAGTATTAAGCAAATACCATAAAGGTGAACATCGGGGTATAAGATGGATTGGTAATTTAGTTAAAAACGGAAAAGAGGAACAAGATAGACTTGAATTGATTGAAGTATTTCTAAATTTGGGTGTGCAAATTAGACATGTAAAGAATATACTGCCAATAAATTTTGCGATAGGTGAAGGGAAAAATAGAGGGAAGGAGGTCCATGCCACTATCGAATACACACAAGGAGGTAATTTAGTTAAAAGCCTATTAATTAGTAATGATCCAGAATATGTCAAACACTTTTCTTCAATTTTCGAAGAATTATGGAGTAATAGTCTGATATTGTAGGAAACCTATTGAATACTCAAACTGAACTTGCATTAAAACACTAAGAATACAAAGTAATGTACATCATATTCAAGACCATTTAAAACTATCCTACCCGCATAGGTTTAGTCAAACTATGAAGCAGCTACTTGTGCTCTCGCAATCATTTTCCCATATTGTTCATCGAATTTTACTTTTGTCTCTTTTAGTATCTGCATAAACTTTTCGTCTTTAGACAGAACTGATAAATCGGACTCAGATATAGTATTTACAGCCAAATCAAATATTAAAGTAGGAACACGTTTCTAGATAGCCGCCTGTAATGACAGTGCCTCCAATTCCTCTATTGGTTTGTCTAATGCCATGATATTCAAACCATTAGGGAGTGACTCTACTACAAACTCATACCTCTTCTTCTTCGTTTCTTCTTTGATTTCCACAACTGCCTTTGTACTCATAGTATTAAGGGTTATCAGGACACGCTTAGACCTATATGATATCCTCAATGTGCTATTGTTATTCTTCTCAAAATTTGCCTGACCTAACCACTTCAAATCAAACTTTTGTTCTAAAAATTTTCGCAAGCTAGCAGTCTCATTTTTATCTCTAGGAACTCTTTCCCAGGATAAAGACTTGTCTCATTTCATGTTTATGTTTTGTAGTATTTATTGATTCTATGGCATGTTCCATTTCTTTACAACATTCATATAAAAATAAGCATACTGCTGAAATCGCATTTATTTCTGTGAGATTTGTGACTGTGTCCCGCTTAACATAAGGATAGAGAATCATCCTGATGTACCCATATTTATCATCTAACGGTATTGCTGTATATGAACACCATGCTATCTCTTTCCATGATTACTTACAAACAGGATAATCAACTTCGAAGAACTTCAACATACCCAGATGTGGAATTGACCTACGAAATCTATGTGCGTTCTTTATCATGAATCCATACTTACAAAAGCCAAATTTTTTAATGTCTGCAAGATGTTTATTTCTATCTCTTTCAAGTTCTGTTTTGTTTCTGTATTGTTTGACGTCATACAATACTGCAGTACCTATTATTGCTCCACGTACGACCCTACTATAGTCGATACCTAAGGATTCTGATGTATCCTTATCAATATTTTTTGAAGCATGTACCAAGAACTTTCCTCTGAATGCAGTATTCCACTTTCTCAACTCTATAGTCTTTTTTCCTGATACTAAAAGTTCAGCATACGGTTGTTTTAGAGATAGGCACTTCATATCTATTGTCAGGTGTAGAGCTTACTGGAAGGTCAGTAACTAAATATCTACTTGTAGATGCTGTAAAGCATGTAGGTTTTATTATGATACATATGGTTGTTGTTTTCGCTCAAATTCCTGCATTCTAGCAGTTAAAACCAGTTGTAGATACCATGACATAATATGATATACTATGACCTACTCTTTATTTTGCCATATATTCAATCCTGCTCCGAAAATGATTGCTAGAATATTAAGTCTACAATTATAGGAGCTTAAACAAAACCCAATTAAGAAACTGTTTTAATATCGCCTTTGAATTCTTCTAGCCCATCTCTTATCATATTCTTGTAAATTTCTTCTCCCTTTTGTAATGGAAGTAGCTTTGATTGTGCCTTTGCATAGCCATCGCTATCACAGATAAACAATATTGCTTGGTCATCTCTGCTCATTTTACCTACAAGCATTTCTTCGCCTACAGGTTCGAAGCCTGAACTTTTCTGTTTGATAGTATAAGTCAGCATTGCAAAGCCTGCGTAGTCAAATAGTTTCATTTGAGCGTTTCTCGCTCGTTCCTGACCTAGAAGCGCTGCCTTATGATATTGCATGTTGTTCTTATTAAGATACCC
>DATFDI010000120.1:0-3806 GCA_035252175.1 Nitrososphaeraceae archaeon | reverse complement strand
CTACAAAAACCAAGAAAGGTAAAACAATGCTAAAGCCAAGGGTACCCACGAAATTAACTAATAATATAGGAAAAAGTGAAGCCTGTTTTACGAGACTAGCCATTATAGAAGTATCCATGGAGTTTCTTTTAAAAATTGAGGACACAACCCGCTTTTTCAGAGGGAAAGACGGTAAAACTCAAGCGATGATTTATCAGGAACAGCTACACTATAAATCATAACTGTGTCCAATACGCACGTGGGATTTCCTATGGTCTTTAATTGACAAGATGTCAATTAATGGTTGACATACTCTCTGCAAAGTAAATTTTGGACCGCATTAGCTTCTCTATTTCTAACATAAATAATGATTTAGCACCTGCAGGAGGCCAATCAGCAGGGTATGAGCTCTTTCTTGTGATTCTAATGCTCTAAGCAGCATCTCTTTTATATCGTCTAGCCCTTCAATTCCTGAAAAAATCTCGAGAGATCTTTCTCTGACTGATTCAGGCTCTTCGATTGTATACACTTCTTAAGAAAGCTAAACATGCTATCTACCTCTTTTTAGGTAATCCTCAACAGCCCTTCTGATGTATGTACTGCGAAGAATATCTCCTCGCTTGTCAATTGTGCGCAACAATGATTTATGTAAGGTAATCCCTAGTTTCTCTGTCTTATCGTTCTTAGTAGTACTGACCATACTAATACAATATATCTAAATACTCCTAGCTATAATGGTTTCTTTTCTGATTCTTCCAGTATTATAGAAAGTAATCACTAAACAAGGTATTTATGTATACGAAGATCTTGAGATTTAGCAGCTAGGTATTAACAACAGAAATAAAATCAGCTCACACACTATTTAATAATATAATAGTTTGATCCTACGAAACAATGTATGATTCTGCTGCTGAACAACAATTGATGGCTACATCAAAATACGGCAGTCGTTTAACCTGTCCTGGCTGTGGGGGCGAAGAGTTCTATATCTATAGAAACGACAACATAGCATCTGCTGTTAATGTTAATAATGAAAAAGTTGAATGTAAAAATAGCCAATGTCAAATTGTTACACAGGCATTTGCGCTCAAGACAGGCTATCAAGAAGACAAAAGCCAGGATTTCAAAATTATAGACTATCAAATAATAATAGATGTATTTGAGTGCGGTGAATGCGAAGAATATGGCGAAAAGTATCGTGGATTAACAAGATATGCAAATACCACTTTTATCAAATACGATCCTCCACATTTTGAAGAATGGCAATGTCCTAAACACCCAGATGTAAAAGCAATACATGTTGATGAGTATATTGAAGATATGCTTCCAATCTAAATGAACCAAAATAAGATCTCGAGGAAACGATATATTCAGTTCGAGGACAAATACGGCATTTAATGTATATTACGGCATGGAAAAGAACTGCTCACCGAATTCTCCTTGAAAGCATCTGGTTATTTGTGTTGAAAATCTTTTATTATATAGCATCGAACTCACATAATATTGTGTACAATGCTAATACAAAAGGAGGATTATCATGGCAGTGATCAAAAAATAGTTCGTGGCTACCTTAGCCTTGGTATGGTTCATATAACTAGCAGCGTTGATTTTCTAGTATACGTATGGGCAAGGAACGTTGAAACTTTTGCAGGTGGTGTTCAGATAATTACTCCATCCAGCCAATTTAGAGGTCGTGGCATTATTACTGCTGTAGAAATATTCTGGTAATTTAGTTTGTTCGTATGGTATTCTACAGGCTCAACTTTGACTTGCGGCGAAAAGAGCTTTGCAGCTTTTCTAAAGCACTCTTTGCTATTCCGCCATGTTATTTGAATTCGTGGATCTTCAGGGTCCATAAGTAAAAATTCTGCTGCCCTGTAATAATTCGAAGCACGAAGATAGGCCTCGCGTGCACTCACTTTGTGTCCTGCAGCAATACTATCATCTGCATATTTGTGAACTCTTTGTGCCGTATTTAGCCATTCTTTATGCCAACTCTCTAAGTCGCCTTCTTTTATGCGGCATGCAGTAGAAAGACATTCGCCTTATAACTTGTTTCACTTATGGCTCTAAGCAATTGAAATGAGAAAGTTGGATCCTGAATACAATCTTCATTATATTAATTTGCAGTGTTAGAATAGTGCTGACTATTTAAGCTCTATAACTATTAGGTATAGTATTAGACAAAAGTAAAGCAACACTTATTGCGACACTTTCGTCGGTATCTGCTGATAATGGAAATTTGATGTGATGTGATGTCTGCAATTAATTTCGAGCTCGAGGGCCTCTGGTTGGACATTTTCTTCAAGCTCAACTGTGTTCCTATTAGACTTACCACCTTCTTTTATCTTTTAATGGCAATATATTAGAGTCTTCCTGGTCTTATTTGGATTTCCTTGGGTACGATTAGTATAACTTGGTTGTTCTTCTCGTTATATACATGTTGTTGATTTTTCTCATTTGCTTCAAATATTATTGGTAATCCAGTTACTACAAAGGAAGATGAAGACTGGGCCAATATGCGATGATTCTAGAATCTCCTATGATTCGTGACTCGACATTATGTCTATGTTATGAAATACTTAATATATTGAGACAGGACTAAAGATGATGTTGTCGTCCGACAATGAAAACGACGAAGAGCCAAAAGCAATAAAGGCTGCAGAGGAAATAAAAAAAACAACGTGAATCAGAGCAACTTAACGTAGATCCAGAAGAAATAATAGAAGAAGAGGAAAGGATACAGCCGCATTCAGTAGACGAGTGAGAATAATCAAATGTTAGATTATTATTTTCACAATTGTTATTAAATGATGTAGCTTACACCACGCATCATGTCATCGTTCTCTACTGATCCTAAGGAACTTTGGTGCTTTACTTGTAACTCTATGAAGATAACTTGTCTTCATGATTGTTGTCCTGAGCATTGTAATATGTGTGATAGAATAAAGGCTATACATACAAGAACTAATTGAATAGCATATTAGATTAATTAATTTTTGTAATGTCTCACTCCGTTCGGTATCTCTAATTCGTAGGAGAAGATACCAGTCTATTTCCCCGAATATTAAAAATATCTGATTGTCAATGAACTTAAAATCGACACGACATCTCTGTCTTTTATATTCCCATCGAATCTAGTGGAATTAACAGGGATTGTCTTAAGAAATTCAGAGCTTCAAAAAATAATGAAAGAAAATGAGGTTGTTGTTAAGTTAATGCATCTTCTGTCTTTACTTTAGCCTTGTTTAGTGTTTCAGAGCTTGGTTTACCTTCTGCGTGGTCTTTCTCCGTCTTCAATTTTGCTTCAGCATCTTGTTCTGTGTTTTTTGCTTCCTTACCTATGTCTGTCATGCAATTGTCATATGAGCAACATAGTTTAATACAAATTGCTTAAATTCGTCGTCTTCCATTTTGCAACGGCTTGTTTCAACAAAGACCAATAACCATTTTGGGTCAGAGAGATTTTGTTATTCCTTCCAGATCCGGGGGCAGCAATCATGAGCATATTAGGAAAATAGAGCAAATCGTTGCGCGGGACAAGGAGGTATGATAATATCCCCGCAAATCGGTTTACCGTGTTTTATTATATCGCAATATGTGGCGGAACCAAAGCCCTTTTTAAGTATAAAGCCCTCGATAACTGAACTTTTTGGGTTGTTAACACCTATAATGTGCTCTGCTTATTAGACTAGCAATTCCTTACATTTTTATTTATGTAAGCACTAAATGTGGTAGGTTTTTAATTTAGGCAAGAGAAAAGTACTAAGTGAATCAGCATTAAAAGAATTAGTGATGCCCCAAAAGGGGGAGCTACTGGGGCGTGT
>DATFDI010000119.1:0-6396 GCA_035252175.1 Nitrososphaeraceae archaeon | reverse complement strand
TTTAGTTGCAATCAAATTCAAACAATTCCATAAAATTTGGATGTATATAATCACTTAACCATACTAAATCTGAAGCTTGATAAAAATGATAGACTCCAGTATTATATGCTGCAATTGCATAAATGGCGATTATAACTGGTTGTTGTTGTTCTTCTTCTTCCTTTTTTGAAATAGTCTTGCGTTTCCCCACTTGTAATGCAGTATGCCTGTCAGTAGATAGATGGACATATTGGCGATTCATAGGTCTAAGACCTTCTGACATTATAGTTTTGGCTGCAGAAGGAGAAGTGCCATGATATAAAATGTCTGGAGGTTTAGAAGCTATCTTCTGTATTTTGGTAAAAGGAATAGGAAAAGAAGAATGTCCATATAGAGCACGAATTTTATCATCATTTATTTCAAAGCGTACTTTATCTGACCTTGCAATCATATCCTCAAGATTCTGCTTTTCAATATGGCGTAACCATTTATTGCTATGATTTTGATGATGTTGTTGTATAGATAATGCAATCAACAATTCACTTATGGATGCCCAGCCTTCCCTATCTAACACCAGATTATATTTCTGAGGATTATGCCTGAGAGCATAAGATAGAATATGACTTAGCTTTGCCAAGTCTTTGTCAGATAACAAATCTCTAGTTACTCTATATTAATAGATAAACACGAGATTTATCATCATTTATTTCAAGTATTTCATTATTTTAGCTGCACTACTCATCTTATCTGAGCTAAAAATCATTGGGTTTCCTCCTTCCTCTTCTTTATTGCAAAGTAATCCTTGTAGTAGCGTCTTAGACTGTACTTATGACCTCCAGTATTTGCTCCATATCTCCTGTTAATATCGCCATAAAAATTATTGTTCTGCATATCTTTTGTTTTAACATCATTACGAGTAATTCTTCTTCTGCTTTTTTCTTCAGCTTCCTTAGCAAAGTATCTTGTTGATTGCCATCTATAGATGAACTTACCTGCTATTATGGCACCTACAATAATAGCCCAAACCCACAATGGAGGATTTTGCAATATACTAGCGCCGTCTATGTTATATTGACCGTAATGAGATATGAAGTTTCAGGCATAGGTGTTGACCTTTATTGTTATCCCTTTTGATGTCGTTGCTGTATTCTTGATATTAGCAATACAATATGCAAGCAAATTTGCAACAGGTTACGAGATAGTCTAAAACAAGTTATTACTTCCTAACTACCAACAAGGTTACAGAAGAATCATACAATTACAATAATAGGTCTAATGGCGTATCAAATACTAACAGAAAGGATTCTAGATTTGTCGTATAACTGCTATTACTGTGACTATGGTACTGAGGATAACAACGACTATCAACGTCATACAATCAGCAAGCACGGCTTACGGCATCCTTGTTATCCTAGCAGTACTGATATCGAGAAGCTAAAGCTAAAGCCACAGGGTAAGAAGTGGGAGGTTTAGCTTTATGATGATTGTCGATAGAGGATTACAGATATGCTAGATGTCTAAGATACGAATAGAAATAATAGAACATGAAGAAGAAGAAAAAAAGACGAACAGCCGAATTTGTCCCAATTGTAAAAGTAATGACGTATCAGAATATCCAAGTATGTTCCAACGAGAAACAAACCGTAATTTCATATGCAATAGTTGTAGTTTTCAATGGGAAGTAAAAGAAATAGAAGAGCATGAAGAAGAGAAAATGTAATAAACAACGATTTAGGTTTGTGTGTAGTTACAACAGTACGGCGAAAATTGCTAATCTCTAGTTTAGATAGCTTGTATATCAGATCAAATGGAGATTGCTGCTTTAACCATATCATTGGTTTATCTCAGAAAGATGGGAATGATAAGCCGTTATATGATTATCAACAAATAATATTTGATTCATTAATTAGTAACAATGGTAACAAACACCTCTGGATCAAGAAAGCTACTGGTTTAGGCATCTCTGAATTTATGCTCAGGTTTATGGCCTGGCTCTGCTTGAAGGATAACGCATTATCGGGCTCACAGATGTGTATTGTCACAGGACCTAGAATTGATTTAGCTATTGCTCTGATAGATAGGATGAAGCGATTGTTTGCAGGTAAAGGTCTTATCACTTTTGATACCAAAGAGACTGTAATAGAGCTAAACGGCGTAAAAATAGAGGCGTTTCCATCACATCATCTGGATGCTATGAGAGGATTACCGAACGTGTCTTTCATACTGTTAGATGAAGCTGATTTCTTTCCTCCAGGACAGCAGCAAGACGCTAGAAACGTTTCTGAGAGGTATATTGCAAAGTCAAATCCCTACATTGTAATGGTATCAACTCCAAATGCACCTGAAGGACTGTTTGAGCGAATTGAGAAAGAACCTGAAGATACCTGTTTGTATAAACGCCTATTCTTGGATTACACTTATGGCATTGGTAAGATATACACTGCAGAAGAAATAGAGAAAGCTAAGCAATCACCATCATTTGAGCGAGAATACAACCTCAAATACTTAGGAAAAATAGGCAACGTATGTCACACAAAAGACATTGAAGCAGCCATTGAAATGGGTAGAAAATACAATCCAGATGTTTTCAATCCATATTCACACTTCACGACTACGTCTATGGGTATTGATCCAGCTTATGGTAGTTCTGCATTCGGGATTGTAGTTACCCAATGGGAAGATAATCATATACAGATACTATATGCAGAAGAGCATCACAGGCCTGACTATAATGAAATGCTTTCCACAGTATACGGATTAATGTCAAAGTATCAGGTAGATAAGGTGTACATTGATGGTGCTAATCCTTCATTCATTAAATCACTAAAGCTGCAAATAGGCGAGGAAGCAGATTATGATAAGGTGATTGCCAGGTACAAATCAGAGGGATTAGGAGATGATGCTGCTCTTAAGGACATGAAAATAGTTCCTGTCAATTTCAACAAGGAGCACAAGGCTATGTTGGATCATTGCAAAATGATATTGGAACAGGAACCAGGAAAAATTGCTATACATCCTAACTTTGACAAACTAATCACAGCATTAAGAACTGCAGTTGATGCTGATGGAACTCTTGATAAAGAATCCACATCATATAACGACATATTTGATGCGTTTAGACTAGCTCTGAAGTTCTACCATTTTCAAGAGAGAACTGATTAAGGTTAATCTATTAGCTTTAATTAAAATCTAGAATTCCTTGAAAAAGAGAAATGATCTACACCATAAATCAACGCTAAGGATACTTATTTTAGCAATTATGATCTCGGTTGTAATTGCAAATTACATAATAATTACCTCAGATCCGCACAATATACATGCTACTGCGCTTTGGGCTATGAATATAACTGCAGCTATAGCTTCAAGTCTCGGTATAGTTGCAGTATATCGCCACGGAGTTCGTGGACTTCATGGTAAATCATACTTATTTTTAACACTCGGCTTAATCTCATGGTTCTCTGCAGATCTTACGTTATTACATTATTACTATGCTCTAGGCATAGAAGAACAAAAATTTGTAACTGTTTCAGATGGGTTATGGTTTATAGGATATGGGTTTCTGTCTCTACATTTATTTACTATAATTAAGTCATTACGTAGTAGCGGTAATACTAGTAACGTAATTAATCGGAAATTTGTGATAATAGGATCACTCATCATAATAATTGTATTCGCTATTTTTAATGGATTTAATCTAATGTCTTCAGAATTTATTGGTAATGCTGGAGAAAATGCGGACTTGACTTCTGTAGCTGTAACTTTAGCATATCCTATTTTAGATTTGATATTAATAATTCCATCTTCAATAGTCCTTGTCAAATTACGCAAAAATTATCAACATTCTATTCCATGGTTCCTTTCTTCTCTGTCATTGTTGGTCAATGCAATTGCTGATGATGGATATCTGATTGATTTTGTAAATGGGAATTCACAACACCTTATATTTTGGGATCTGTTCTATGTTGCTGATTTCATAATTATGGCTGGTGCATTATTTTGGTTTAATAGGTACCATATCACTTCAAGCAGAAGATCTACAAAAACCATAGAAGTTGAACCATAATGATGACGATGATAGTTGACGTACTGCTATCAATCCTGACAGGTTGACAAGCTGATAACTGCATTGAGACTGCAGTAGATAATGATGGTGTTTAGATAAAGAATCAACATCCTATAATGACATATTAATGCATTTAGACTAGCGTTAAAGTTCTATCAATTCAACGAAACATGATCAATTAATTATTAAATTAATCTCGTACCGCCTAACTCTATTGCAACGTAGCTTCTGTGTGGCTTTAGTCGCTATAAGATGTATAGTTGTCAATGTTTAAGTAAATGGTGCAACTTGACTGTAACATACATGTACTGCTATTGCGCCGACATGTATATAATCTATATATCCACAGCATAATATCAATGTCACTGAACAAGTCAGCTATATTTCTAGTACTTATCATATCCTTATCAACACTTGCAATATCAGAACAGCAAGTATTTGCCACAAAAAAGTCAAGTACACAAGATAATAATACTGGCACTGCTGGTGGTGGTACAGCTCCAGATGTTGCAAATGAAGGGGCTACACCAGGTGGTGGTACAGCTCCAGAAGGTAATGAAGAAACCACACTGCCTCAAGCTAATGACGCGGAAGTCGCCCCGAATGATACTGATACGGGAGCTACACCAGGTGGTGGTACAGCTCCAGATGTTGCAAATGAAGAATCTACACCAGGTAATGCTAATAATGGTACAACTGAACCCAACGGGACAGTGCCGCCTGCTAATAATGGCACAATGCCACCTGGGCTGAATGTAAGTGGTAATTGTAATGCGGTAGCACTTAGTAATGCTGCAAACAATTCCAGCGCTGCATCCTCAGCAGCAGTCACCTGTAATAACAGCGTAGTTAATAAAAATATATATCAGCAACGTATAACTCAGACTCTTCCTCAAATTCAATCGGCTATTGCGAATAAAGGTCCTATAATTCAATCAGACAGTATGAAACTGGGTCAGGGTCAAAGTATCGGATCAAACAATACAATTGTGGTTGGTGATTTTTCTCCCTTTAGAATAGTTGGCGGACACATATCAGCTAATCTACCAAAGGGGAACAACACACAGATTGTAATTGGAGAAATAAGTACAACTGGAGTATTATCCAAAGCAGTACCATTACCGTTAGTTAAAGCTCGGGATCTGACCATAAACGATGCGCTATACACTACCGACCTGGGTAATATCGTCCAAGGAAGAGATATATTTAATGGAAGAACAGTAACAATTAACTCCCCGAATATCATCATGTTATATAACGTTGGAAAAGTGGTGACTTTCTCAGGCGCTAATGCCGTCGCATATACCGCTATAATTGCTTAAGTCTTTTATTGTGTTATATGGACTCGTATAGTATGTCTGTAATCTACGTATCCTCTCTAACTGCTAAAGCCCAAGGATGCTGTGAAATAGACTTTTTATAGGACTAGATATTATTTTATTTAAATATGGCGATTTAGCATGCTATCGTCAACAAAGAGAACAGAATCCGTACAAATTGGACATCATTTAATGGCTATCTATGATAATATTGATGATGAAATAAACGAAGCCATTGAATTTCTAAAGGAAGGACTGAGAAGAAATGAGGCAGTTATGATACTTACTGAGAACGTTGGTAAAGAAAAACTTCTAAAAAGAATCAAAGAAAATGAGAGTGCGCTAGGCGGAAATATAGAGGAGCTTGTGAAAAGAGGAAATGTAACTATAGAATCCACATCTGGTTGGTATTTCCCTGATGGTGCGAATCTTAACCCTGATAGAATAATTGCAACCTTTACAGCGATGGTTGACCTTGCTATCCATAATGGGAAAAAGGCCATCAGAATATTTGGTGATATGTCTGCTTTCTTTAAAGCTGGGTTTACTATGGACTTGCTAAATTACGAATCAAAGCTAGGCAAAAACTTTGACCTCCCATTAATTGGTGTATGTGCTTTTTTAGCTGAAAATATCAATTCATTGAACGCAAAGCAATTTGAAGAACTGCAAGAATTTCATCATTCCATTTGGAATTAAACAGCTACACGTTTTTTCATGTATACCGACAATATTTTACAAAAATAGCATATGGTGAAAATGTTTGAAAGCAAGAAAAAGAGTTTTGGTTGTAGATGATGAGCCTGATAACTCCACGATATTCAAAATAGCTTTAGAAGATGATGGATTTAACGTAGATGCATTTAATGATTCTACTGCTGCGTTGAGTGCTTTCAAGCCAAATTACTATGACGCACTTATCTTTGATATTAGGATGCCTACTATGAATGGATATGAATTGTACGAAAAGATAAACAAGTTAGATGATAAAGTCAAAGTGTGTTTTCTGACTGCATATAGTGAACGCTATACTGA
>DATFDI010000118.1:0-2953 GCA_035252175.1 Nitrososphaeraceae archaeon | reverse complement strand
ACAGAAGGTAGAACAACTGAAAATGGTAGTAGTCTGTCATCCGAATTTACTTTGGCAATTTTGTTCTCTGACCATTCTGTAAACCAAATTTGTTGATGATTATTTCCATGCTCTGAATGTCCATTATTATTGTGTCCATTATCGTTATTATTATTATTATTATTATTATTATTATTATTGCCATTACTACTAGTTTTTGTATTTATAGAAAATTGAAGTACATTTGCAATACCGCATGCTTGATTGTCATTATTATTATTGCCTATTTCATCATTATTAAAGTCACTACCAATACCTTCATCACGATGGGAATTGTTACCGTTACAAGAGCCCCACATTTTGTTCTGCGATGGAACCCAGTATTCAATTAATTTCATATCCTGAGGTTCAAATCTGGCAATTTTGTTGCCTTCTTGTTCATTAAACCATAAAGAACCGTCACTTGATGTCTTCACCCAATATGGAAGAGTATAGGCATTTTCAGATTTAGAAATATTGTCATTGCGACTGCTATTACTACCGTTTTTATTCTGAATCCTTGTTTTTGTATTGATGTTATCAAACAGTCCTTGACCGAAGATTCTAGGCGAAGGTTTTGAAGTAACAAATTTTGTAATCTTGCCGTTATTTGTGTTTAATTTGTAAAATATACTAGTACCTCCATTTGTTATCCATAAATTACCTGAATCATTATTACCATCATCATTGTTTACAACAACCATGCCAACTGGCGAGTTTAGTTCCATCGGCAAATCAAACCTCTTATCAAAAGACTGACTTTCCAAATTATATCTGAAAATTTCACCTTTATTGCCATATGAAAATACTGACACCCATACTGAATTCCGCTTGTTGTCAATCGCAAGAGAGCCGACAGTGATATAGAGCGGGTCAACTCCATTAAAAGTGGTAACGTTATCAATAGGAATCGGAATCTGTGAAATTCCCTCTGACGTACCATTTCTCATTTTTAATATGTCTCCAATCCAAATAGAAGGCGAATAAGTTCCTACAAAGAAGATTTTATTATTGTTTGAATTGAATTCCAAAGATATTGGATAAATAGTACCAAACGAACTTGATGTACCTGGAATTTTGTATACATTAAAAACCTGCGAATTTTTATTATACCTCCATATTGCGTTTTGCTGTGTATCAGTAAACCAAATATCTGCACTTGCTCCTCCTCCTACTCGTTGTTTGTTGTCGTTATCATTTTCTATTTTTAGAGACCATACTTGAGAGAACCCAGTTTGCTCATTACGTGAATTCCAGATGGGGATGATGTGCTCATCGTCAAATTTATTTTCTTTTAAATTAAAGCTTCCTAGTATACCTCTTTTTGTCGAAACATACCAAACCCTCTGGGCGTCGCTATCAACAGCAATGCCTAACGGCATTTCACAGCTTTGAGGAAGTGTGTGTTCTATTATGTATCCATTAGTATTAGAATTTCCTGCAGCTCCGTCAATTCCACAAAATGCATCTTGAAAATTCTTGACTGCTGCAGAAGTAGATTGTTCTTGTTTTTGCGATATTGCCGAAGCGTTTTGTGCAGCAGCATCTGGATTTGAAACCTCTTCATTATTTGCTAAGATGTCTGCGGCAGTAGCATGCACAGGAATAATATAAGTACCGTGAGACAAGTCATTAGTTGCTCTAGCATACTGTGGTTGTATATGTTGCAATATATATACAGACGAAAAAACGAAAATTAACAACAATATATATAGGAAATAAACTGGAAAAAAGGCATTCAGCATATTAATAATCTATGAGCCCGTGCTTTTACTGTGTTGCTAATGGTTGTTGTTGGTGCAGTTGCACTTCTTCTGACTTCAATTTTCTGTCAATTTCTCTTCTTACCCATTCTTGATAGTATGCTAATTTTGTTGTTATGAACATCTCCGTCCCATCTACTCCTTCATAAGATTCTATGCTTCTCAATATCAAATCAACTGTGGGTATATTTGGACAAAAGAAAACCAAAAATAGTTCTTCCCTTTGATTAAAATGTGGTATGACAAACAAGTACTCTTGCATTTCTTGACAGATTTTATCCAAGATTGGCTCATAAAGAGAATCGTCTTGCAGATGAACCAAAACACCAAATTCGATATAGCCTTCCAATTGCATAGAAGACATATTTCTGATAATACCAAATTCAACAATATGTTTTTCCCTTAGTATTTGCATTCTTCTTGTTACTGTCTTAGTAGAAAGAGAAGTTTCTTTTGCTATGTCTTCTACTCGCATTCTAGCATTCGATAACAAGGCCATTAAGATTTTAAAATCAGAGCTATGTATTTTCGTTGATATTGGTCTATAGTTCATAAATGCACACTCCATATCGCGTGCTTCTCTTTTTAGTAAATCAACTACTAATGCAATTTTGTCTTCTGCTCCTGGTTTAATTGCTATTGCAAACATAGCACTTCTCTGTAACAGTTTAGCATACACTCTTACATCTCCTAAGAGGTTTAGCTGTTTAACTATATTCTCTTCCCTAGTTATTGTTGTCATTGTTTTTTTGTAAAAATGCTTTAGTGTCAATAGACATTCTTTTTCGTATCCAAATAAAGAAGGATTTACATTTACTATAAAACTTTGTATGATACCATTACAAACCATCGTATTAATTCTTTCCTTGATAGCATTTGGAGTCAAGCCAACTATAGATGAAATCTCTCTATAGGACATTCTACAATCTCTAGAAAGGCATTTTATGATTTTTAGGTCAATTGTATCTACCTTGTCTTTTGGTTTACAAATATATTTTGAACTTGTCAATTTTCATCGCTACTAGTTTTTATTATTATTATTATTTTTTCAGCAATTCATTATCATATCGATTTGATGGTTTTGCTGATTGGAAAATAAAGGAAAAAGAAGAAGAAATAAACTTTGATATTTTTTGCATAGTCTATTTACCTTAGCTGTTCTTTATCAACTA
>DATFDI010000117.1:0-13066 GCA_035252175.1 Nitrososphaeraceae archaeon | reverse complement strand
TTCGGTGGTTTGGCAAGTATCCTGGGTCTAATTTTGGGAGGATTTTTATACAACGCAATTGGTGCGGTTACTTTTCTTATTAGCGCCGGAGTAATATTCTCTATTTTCCTGATGTCTTTTCAACTGTTGAAATGGAAATAGGCATTTTAATTCTGTAAATTATACCTTTTTTAACTGGATCAATATTTCTGTAACTGCTAGACAACATACTATTGTACGAGCTCTGAATTCTGATAGCGAGATGGTATTGAATTAGGAAATTACTGAGATAATCATTATTGGTATTTATTAATGCATGCTGATGCCCACAAATTAAGTGGCGAATATCACATCATTTCACGTCCGTGGGATCATGGTGTAAGAAATCTCAAAAAATTGATAGATTTGATCTTGATTTGCAAACACATCCATTATTCAGAAACACAATCAAACCTCATCTTTAAGGAGAAATTGCTTCATCTATTGTCAGACTTCAACTATTCGTGGCATCTTTGAGGAATTTTTTTCTCTACTGCACTGATTGCTCATTCAACTACTTGAGTAGGATCGGCACTACATGTCATTTAAGTATGTTCTGGACATGGAAATATCCAGAGCTGCGACAGGTTTTATTTTATTTGCTCATCGAAGTGACAGCTGTAGATATAGTCTTAGAAATAAGTATGTAGATGCAGTTTTACAAAAAGATAGGCTTGCTACTTTTGCTAGTTGGTATGTTAGCAGCAAAGGAAGAAGAATCAGATACCAGTGCAGAATATTAATTACAAAATTCTAGGACTTGTTTTAAACAAGTTCAACATCAGTCTCCTTGCAAGAAGATTTGCGTCAATTTACTGAATGGATTTTGGAAAATCCTGACACCAAAGATCTTCTGATAGGATACTTTGGAGCGAGGACCTGAACAGCAGCTATTGTACAAGGTTTCTGAAAAATTGTCCTTGACCCAAAGGCAAAAGTACTGTTTGAGCTGCCCGAGTATGGATATAAGCGTTCTGCAGCTTTGACAGTCTTTCAGCATTGTTACTTATCTCATCCATTGTTTTATTTCAAAGACATTAACCACTTGAATCCAAATGTCTCTACATGTTCTGATTCAATGTCGATTGAAGGTGAGGAGAGTGTACCCTATTGTTTCGGTTTCTGTTCATATATTTTTGCCATTGCACTTTGCATCTGTTGAACCCATCCTGTAATCTCACTGTTAAGAATAGTTTCAGCAGAGTCTACTAGTCTATCTATATTTTCTTGTTTCTTTTTATCATCGATAGGCAATGCTATCCACCAATTTTGTAAATTTACCAAATTTGTTACTGCTTGGTTGTACTGGATAAGGGTGTTTTGAATTTGTCTATATTCTAAGAATGTTGTAAAAAGTGCTACTAGTGCAATAGTTAGTGCTACCCATAATTTAAAGCCAATAGCAGCTAAAAGAGTTCCTATTCCACCTGTTATGTAGATTAACCATTGGAACACATTCAATCTAAGGTCTAGCTGTACTATTCTTTTTTTATAGTAGTTAATCTGATCACCTATTCTAATTCTAACATAGTCATCCGGCGTGAGGTCGCTATAACCATCATTATTAATATCTGCAGCGTATATCCTTGGTGGAATAGGTTTTTCAATTGATTCATAATACGGCTTGATTGCAGAAAGATTAACTTCAGTTTGTAATAGCTGTCTGGTAATAGCATCAATTCTACTGCTTAGCACCTGTTCCCTAGATAACTGTCCTCTTTGATTATCGCTATAATTCAGAGCATGCATTCTATAAACATAAATCTCACGTTTTATTGCCTCAGCCACGCCACGCAGCAAGACCCACTTATTACCAAATTTAAATTGGTTTCTTGCAGCGACTAGTATGGAAATAGTAATAGGAAGTATTAGTATTACTAAAGAGATGGCATTATCCTGTAAACTATTTGCTAGAAAAAAATTTCTAAACTGGGTCTGGCTTAATGCTAATGCTGTAGCTACAACTCCTAGCATGAGTATCCATATTTGCAATCTATTGAAATCAGTCTGCTGACGTTTTGCGTTATCATCGTACTCAGCAAAGATTCGCCATGTGTTTTTGAGAGACATATTAGGCGATGGATTTTGTACCTTAATCGGAGAGGAAGTCATAACCATGACACGATTTGCATAATATGTCCTTTGTATAGTTATATATAAATTCAAAGATTAATAAATTTCAGTATTTTCTGATAATATATTATTCTATTCTTAAATTACATTAGTCAAAAATTGTCTAACCTTCACTAATATCTGATAATGCACGTACAAGCAATCATATTATATAAATACCACAAATTTCAAAATAGCCATTTGCTAATTTGATTTCGATCTTTTCTCTAGAGATTGCTCAATCTGCTTTGTCCATTCAACGGTATCTTTCCTTCGCTCCCTGGCTTCACGAATTAGCCGTAAGTTCCTAACAGTCGTCTCAGCCTCCCATGGTTCCCGTAATAGGGCAAGAGCATTAGAAGTAGACTTAATAGCTGTATCCTGGTCTTTGGCCAAAACTGCCAATTCAAGACGAGTAGCATAATCCCAGTAGTCTGGCTTTCCTGTAGCAATCCTTCTATCAACAGCATATTCAACTACTGGAATAAGTTTTGTACGCCTTGGATCGGGAGGTTCCCTTATTTCCATTAGTGTTACTGCATTAACGCCGGGATATGCATCACGCCAATCAGCTTCAAAGCCATGTAAATAGGCTTCAATAGCTTGATCTAGCAATCCTGCTGCGAGTAATTCATCTCCACTCTTATATGTTACTTCCCATCTGTCTTTGTATACTCTTCCTAGAATTCCGTAAGTTTCACTACTTGGTCCACGTTTCTTAATTAGATCCAGAAGAACGCTTTCTGCGTCTTCTCCCTTTCCGTCTCGATTAAGCGCTAATGCAAGCTGCTCTTGAACCATAACTGTATTAGCTAGAGCAGGAGACATCTTTTGAACTAAATTAATAATCTCTCGCCATCCTTCGACAGCGCGATAAGAAAGAAAAAGATCTATAAGTACTCCGGATTCTAAGTTCCTAATATCCCCCAGTTGTTTTTCCAGGCTCAATAATGCTTCAATTCCCTGTTTGCGAGCAGCTGCAATTTGCTCCTTGACTTTAGCTGAATATTGCACACGGTCACGGAATACATCTGTCTTTGTATGGTCAATTTCTGGGAACCCTTCAACAAGTTGAAATATTGGACTATCTATTGCAGAATTCTGTGCTACTTTTGCGTCTTCAAGTCGTTTTACTAATTCCATTTTAGTAATTTCTGTATTTGCTGTTTTACCTTCAGTAGTCAACTGATAGGGCATTGCTCGTAAAGGTGCTATATCAAATGGTAGCTGCCCACTGTCTTTAGCGAATAATAACACAGTGCTCTGTGGACGTACTGCATGACGCACACCTAGTTCATAGAAAACATTTGCATTTGCGGTAGTCAAGTCTGCTACTGCATATTCACAAAGTATCAAACGCTCAAACATAGGCTTATGAATTATTCCGCCTGTCATCTCCTCATCAGCTCTTAATGGTTCAAGTTGGGCTTCATTAATAGCTGGAGCAACGAGATCCTGGTAAATAGAATCAAAATCTATGATTGAACATACATTGCTGGGTTTTTTCCCAAAAGGCATAAGGACAAAACAAAGTGGGTTCATCATTTTCAAGACCCGTGTAACAATCGGTGTACGTATTGCTTATAAGGATAATGTTCGTTAGGAACATTAAAAAGTCAGTCTGGGCAAGATAACCATAACGTGCTCGTCAGCGGCAGCTCTATATATCGGTAGGTATTGATTCTATTGCAGAAACTTCAGTTTGTAATAGCTTTCTGGTAATAGCATCAATTCTACTGCTTAGCACCTGTTCTTTGGATAACTGTCAGTCCAATTTCTTTGTATCAAATATTCTCAACGTCAGCAAGTTATTTTGATACACTGAATAAAAGTGCTACAAACCACATTGAATAAAGTCGAGTTAGTAGCAGGTGTTGTATTTTGAGGAATTGAAGTTTTTTAACTTTAATCGTGTGCTAAAAAAAGCCATTTATTGATACCTTAATTTTCAGATTATGTCTTTACATCCATTCAGACAGCCAATTCTTGAATTTCTATCACGAACTATAACGGAAGAGGCTTACGTAATCTCTTTGCCTTGATCAATTCATCTTGAATTCTAAACTTCGTTCGTTCTAATCCTTCTGAAATATCTATGAAGAGTATCCCCGCTAAATCTGATGGTCTCTCTATATCCCCCTTAGAGATACAACATACGTTTTTTCTTCCTAGCCTCGCGTAAAAATAACCTAACTCGAGAATTACATTTTGCCTAGCACGAGGCTTGAGAGTAGGAGTTACTCCTTCTGCAGGTCTTTCACCTCCGACATCGTCTGGAGTGAGGATTACGAAAACATATTTTATGGTTGACGCATAAGTCTCGAATTTTTCTATTACAGTGTTTCCTTCTTCAGGTAGCTTACCGAGAGATATTGGTTTGAAACCTAAGTCATACAGAAATACATAAAGTTCGTTCAGAGGAATCTCTTCATGTCCGTGGACTATGAATATATCTGGTTGTCGATCTTGAATGTCAGGTTGATTATCCTTAATAAGGGAACTATGTTCTATAATATAATTTGACGTCAAATCAATTCCTTGCTCAAAAATATAATTATCTTTGCCACCGGGCATTCTAAAAAAACCTTCTCTATCTCTCCGCTTTTTTATTATTACATCAGATCTATCTCCAGTACCAGAGATTTTTACCTTCAATATGTCATATGAAGATACTGTAATCCCTCCTAACAATACATTTTTATGATCATTTATACGTGCTGCCAGCTCTTTTACTCTGTCCTCTGCTAAATCTAATATATAGACGATCTCGCCATTCGTCTTCTCGATCTTCACGTGGTACAATTTAATACCATATAAATCTGGAGAAGCATCCATATACGCAAGTTATAACATCTTCACATTGCTTATAGGTTTTACTTTTGCTGTATTATGGATTACACTACGAAAATCAACAATTTGCAAGCAAATATTCGTGCGCACAAATACAGTTCAATTGGACATGATAACAAATGAGTTTCGTATACTCCATGATCAGAAACCTTATAGTTGAGACTGAAAGGTTATAATAACATAAGAAATGTTAAATGAGTTGGAGAACAAGTGATCCAATCAATGAGACTTCTAGAGTGATTCCCATATTTCAAAGATCAACTCATCTCCAATCGAGAATAACTCATTTCGGAGTGGAAAAAATCGATAATAAACAGATCATGGTCTATTATTTGAGTTATCGTCATTGCATTTTTGCACACAGCAATTAGAAAGCTCATGAGGATCCTACTCGAGTATTCATGCAGCCGTGATCATTAATGACCCGCAAGAACAGTTCATTACAGATACGTGTACTACTAGGGGGCAAACTATATTAGCGAATGTTTGCATTGTATTCCAAAAATGGACATTAGTGCATCAAGTGAAGCATTAAATGAGCTCTTTAAACAATACGATGACAAACGAATCTCTTTAGAGAACTTTGGTGCCAAATTAAGAGAAAAACTGTCTATGTTATTTAATTCGGAACAGATAGTAGGAGAACAACGAAGTATCATTCGGAAACTTCTCGTTTCAATAGACACATCATTTGATGAGTATTTAACCCTCAAGAAACGTGAAGCTACTTCCACTGTTTCTGTAGATGAGTTGGATGAAGCGAAATTTAAATTGAACGAATCAATCGGCTTTTGTCGTGAATCTCTAGCGGAGTTTTTTAGACGACAGACGAGTCTGAATTCTCCAAAAAGCAGAGATGAACAACACCTACAAAAAGATGAGCTTCAGACCGATAAGAGTCTAGAAGAGCTTGAAAATACTATTAGAGAAAATCCTGACGATGCTAAGGCTTACAATAGTCTTGGTAATTACTATTTTAGAAAAGAACAGAATTATAATAAGGCAATAGAACAATACAAAAAGGCTATCGAAAAAGACGCATCAAATTACATTTTCTATATTAATATAGGCGATAGTTTTTCTGAGCTAGGAGATTACCAACAAGCCCGGGATTGGTATAAAAAGGCACTGGAAGTAAGACCCAATGATGCTCTTACTTTAAATGCTCTTGCAAATGTCCAGTCAATGATTGGCGAATATGATGATGCCATAGAAAATTACACAAAATCATTGAAGATTGAGCCGACTGCTACGGTATACGTAAATTTAGGTGATACATATAGGATAAAGGATAACATTGAGGAGGCATTAGTACAATACGAGAATGCACTAGTATTCGATAAAAAATCGGCTTTTGTGTATGATGCAATAGGAGAGGCATACTTAGATCTTTATTATCGCTCGAGAACCGACGATTCATTACTTCATAAAGCTATAGACAATTCTAAACAGTCTTTAGCGATCGAATCAAATAATGCACAAACACATGCTGTGATAGGAAAGTGTTATTATCTTCTAAGAGATAATGATAAAGCAATAGACCACTATAAACGAGCTATTGACCTCGACAAAGATGATTACAAAAATAATGCGACCTATTCTGCGCACATAGGTTATATGTACAATTTGAAGGGGGATCATGAAACAGCTAATGAGTATTATAACAAGGCCTTGGATTTAGATCCGGATAATCCAACTGTATTAAAATATATCGGTGACTTCAATAAGCAATTAGGAAAGTTTGATCAAGCTGCTGAGTACTATGAACAATACTTCCAAAAATATCCAACCGACACAGGGTCCTTACGATCTCTCGGAGAGATGTATAGCAAGTTAAACCGGGATCTTTCAAAAATTGAAAATTATGTCAAAGAGGTTCTGAACAAAAATCCAAATGACTATAACTCCTATTTAGATGTAGCTTATATTTATAAGCTTATGGGGAAATTCGATAATGCCATAACAAATTTGAAAAAGGCTGCTCAAATCAATGATAAAGCTGCGTCTATTAAGATTGGATTAGGGGATATGTATACAGAAAAACTCAATTTTGTCGAAGCAATTAAACATTTTGAGGCTGCTGCAAAATTGGATCCGGCCGACCCGAGTGTATATGCTTGGCTATCGGTTACTTATAGTAGAATACGGGACTGGGACAAGGCTATGTTGAATGCTGAACTGGCGAATAGCAAAGCAAGAGATATCGATCCATCTAATAGTACCTATCTTAGCTATATATCAAGGGTTCACCATGATAGGGGCTTGGATTATTATAATCGATCACAATTACAGGAGGCTGTAGAAGAATATAAAAAGGCTAACGAAATAAAAGAAGATCCGGTAACATATTATAATTTATATCTAGCATATAGATATAGTGAACCCCCTCTTTTCAAGGAAGCAAAAGAGGCAATTATAAAGGCAATTCAGCTATCTCCGAAATTAAATCCTGACTATACTAATGCACTAGCGAATTTGCAGAATCTAGAAAATACTGCCGAACAAGAAAATCAGAATAAACAAAAAGGAAAATGAGCGAAGCAACGTTTGGTAAAGAATAGCTAACTTGTTTTCAACAGGCTTTAATTAGTCTGTATGCTATCAATACTTAATGGATGATGTATTCTTCTCACAGGGCTCATGATAACTTTAGGGCTCCTCCTCCCACATATTCTGAAAGGAAATTAAGGTCTATTTTACGACTAAAGAAGATAGCATTCAAAGAAAGCCAAATTATCTGGTATACAGGATGCGATAGATACACTCCTGATTTGCTTGTTGGTAAAAGGCTCGTTGTGGAAGTTGATGGTAAAGTGCATGATAAAGACTTTCAGAAGACGCCAGATAGGATACGTCAGAGGGCACTAGAAAATATGGGTTATTATGTGCTAAGAGTTAAAAATGAAGAAATTCAGAAATCACCTGACTATGTTGCAGAAAGAATAATTCAAAAATATATTGAGATAATTGAAGAGGAAGATAGTAGTATTAGCAAGAAAACAAGAACAAAATCCATCAAGATAATAGAATTAGAAAAACCAGTGCGCTTTGAACCTATACCCAGAGACATAACTAGCGACCATTTGCGATTGTGGGCTCTATCCTTTAATCAGCAATTGAAAGCAAATGAACGAGCGGCATGGTCTATAGAGTATTTTAAACAATCACTGACTAAGCTCCATCCCAAACTTGTAACCAATCAATGCGCAATGGAAAGGCTCATCTTGTTGCTAGTTGGCCTTAATCTATATAAAAAAGACGATGGAAATTTAGATTTTGAATACACATTGAATTTCTTGAACAAAAGCATAGAGATTCTCAGAGGGTTGTTCAACCAAGAAGCTAACATGGTAGATGTTCACATAAAAAATATGTATAATATATCAGCACCAGGCTTTTTTAAGAATCTAGTTTTCAATGGCGGTCCTAATATAAACCAAGGAATAGTTTCAATTGAAAATGAGGAATCATTGAATTGTCACATAGATAGCTTCAATGCAATTCTCTCTAAGTTAGGGATAACTGTAGGAAAACAAGATATCAAATCTGAATGTGCTGCAACACTAGCAAAATTAAGCAAAAAAGATAGTTACCAGGATGATTTCAATAACTACAATAATAATGATTTATCAAAATATGAATGGCTTATTGATTGGATGAATAAGCAACAAATATAATGTTCACTTTATAATTCCTCCAAAGTCATTACTGGGGAATTACTGACTATCATAGAAAGATATTGATTCCCAATTTGATTAAGATGGGGTTGGCTTGCGATACTTAACGTGGGAATGTTCGATAACGAGAAAAAGTTAAATTGATACTTTTTCAAGCCCACGTCAATCTCCGATTAGTTTCAACCATAATGAAGAGGTATTAAATCAACCACTGGGCATTGCAGAGAAGTATCTCCAAACTCATGAAGGAACAGCATATCAATGGAACCTATACCTCTTCCTTGATTATCTGTTGATATTTATGTGAATTAACATGCAGCAATATCCAGTAAACAAATCGGAAATAACTTTTAGTGTGGAACAAGATCAAGCAAGATCAGGTCAATATACTGCCATGATAAAATCTTCTGCATCAGAAAAAAGAGATCCATTACTATTTGTATCCTTACTTTATCCTGTACCACTAACATTGAATGTACCTACAACAGGATTTGTTTCTCAACAGCAACAAAATCCCTTTCAGATTAACAATGATAACCAAAACTCTGCATCCGTTTTTAATTTTAATGAGTCACTACTTAGCATTATACGAATTTTGGCATTACCCATAGCAGTCGGTTTAATTGGATATACAATATATGGACGAATCAAAAAGTCAAAAAGAGGAGGACGAAGACAACAGCAACAAGAACGACAATAACAGATGACAATGCAGAAAGATATTAGTGGCAATCTTTTACAAATGTAAACTACTATGAATTAATACGAGTTTCTCGTCTAGCTTATCAAGGAAAATAATGTGATATCCAATGGTCGACATCAGGAAGAAGAAAGACGATGATGGTGGTAGTTACTTTGCAGTTGCACGTCGCAAAAGAAATAGATACATGAAAATTTATACTCCTATTATAGCCGCAGTAGCCATAGCATTAGTGCTTGTTTTCGCTATTGGAGCTCAAGGTGGGCCAATGCCAGGAGCTAAAATGGTATTGCATATCCACCCGCACCTTAACGTCACAGACAATGGCAAGCCAATGGTTATTCCACAAAATGTAGGAATAGATGGATCAATATGGAAAGATCACTCGCTAGATAAGTATGGTATGGTAGGTATGGCACCATTGCATACACATGACACTAGTGGTACTATCCATGTAGAATCTAATACAAATAGAGCTTATACGCTAGGGCAATTTCTAGATATTTGGGGTGGACTAGACCTTAATGGCAAGATCGTAAAAGCAATTGTAGATGGCAAAACTATGTCTGATTACAGAAATATACCTCTAAAAGACGGAGAACCGATTAATTTGAATATCAGTTAAACATATAGAATCAATATACCATCTGTTCTCACGAGAGCTATAATGTTAGTCATGGTCGTGGAACACCTTAATTTTTAATGTTTGTGACTGTATGTCTCGAAAAGCTATCCCCTAGAGCTATGCATTGCTTTAATTCAACGCTAACCCTTCGCTTTTTTCCCTCATTTTTATCACCATATAACGATTTAATTATCATTCTGTCATGAAGACCATGGCAGATAATATTCTGATGATCCACTGCAACTTTATGCAAAATACAATTTTTGCTTTGGATAGAATACTTGTTATCATCTTCTTTGGTGATATAAGAAGCAAATCCCATAGCATTGGAAATCGAATTTAGTATTTTTAATGATTCCTCAAAATTCCCTGAACTACCACTTTTTTCAATTTCATATCTTATACTAGCAGCTATATCATCTGCAACAGATTCAACCAATTTCTTTGCCTGTTCCTGTCCATTTGTCTCACTAATTTTCTTAAGTATTAATGATAATACTTGATCATACTTTCTAGGAAATAGTTCTCGTCCGTTTTCTGTCAAGTGGTATATTTTCCTGGGTCTTCCTAAGCGTTCTATTTTGAAATGTGATTCTACTGCTTTTTCTGCTTGTAATGATTCTAAATGTACTCTAACAGCGCTCTTTTGGATTTGTAGCTTGTCTGTAATCTCTCCTAAAGACATTGGACCCTCTAGTAGTATTTCCAAGATCCTCTGCTTTGTTTCTCCAGAGAGATTTGTCCTGATTCCGTCATTATTTTTATCAAGATTAAACATGTACTCGTGAATTCTATACATTAATAGATATATATGCTTTTGATATTTTGTATACTAAATAGTGTATAATATATATATAGCTTATGTACATGAATGTAGAACATGCAAATCAAAATTGCAAAAATCAATATCGAGACAAAAAAGACCGTCATTAAAGCAGCAATAGTTGTGCTATCTATGCTGTTTGCTTTAGCTTCTAACAGCATTGGACATAACGTACAGCCTGCAATAGCGACCTCGACTACAACAGCCAATTCATCATCTACTAAATCTGCTTCAAGCTTTCCGACTAGTGATGCTACCAAACTAGTATTAGCTCTACGTGACCTATGGGTGGACCACACAGGATGGACTAGGAATTACATAATAAGCTTTATCGCAGGACTACCTGATACTAATCTAGTTGCAGAACGGCTTCTTAAAAATCAGGAAGATATCGGAAATGCAATAAAACCATTCTATGGCACTCAAGCAGCTAATGAATTAACAAGCTTGCTTAAGGCTCATATTACGGGAGCAGTCGAGCTCTTAAAAGCAGCAAAGGCAGGAAATACGACTGGAGCTGCCGCAGCAGAGAAGAAGTGGTACGAGAATGCTGATCAAATTGCCACGTTTCTAAGCAGTGCTAATCCTAATTGGTCAAAAGAAGCTCTTAAGAGTATGTTCGACAATCACCTAGCACTCACAAAAGCGGAAGCCGTGGCTAGACTTACTGGAAATTATACTGCTGATATTGCTACATATGACAAGGTTCGTCAAGAGGCTAACATGATGTCAGATGCACTAGTGGATGGAATAGTAAAGCAATTTCCTGATAAGTTCTCTTCGCCTGTAAGTACTACAAGTGCAACCACTATTCCTACCACAACAACTGGATGATTAATTGGCCATAATTAATTGCTAGGCAATTAATTTCATTATCTTTTTTAAGAAGAATAATATATTAATTCAGTAGTATATCATGTCTTCTCTTCACCACTAATATTACAATCTTACATTTAAAGACCAACTAATAGAGCTGATGACTGATGATGTAGCACTGATAACACTCTGCAGTATTGTTAATCAATTCTCTTTTCTGATGATAAGATACTATTTACGATAACGCCGTTCTGACTCTTCTATTGGATAGTCATTAGCACTCATATCCCTTATGCGCATCAAACCATTATTATCAAATTCCCAGTGCTCATTTCCATGAGTACGCATCCATTGGCTCGGATTATCAGCATCTCTCCATTCATATTCAAAACGTACAGAAATATGGTTTCCTGTATAGCACCAAAGCTCTTTCATTAAATGATAATCAAGCTCATTAGCCCACTTTCGCCTTAGGAAATCAATTATCGCTTGTCTCCCTGTGAAAAACTCAGTTCTATTTCGCCATTTAGAATCTTCTGTGTATGCTTGAGCCACAAGCTCTGGATTGCACGTATTCCAAGCATTTTCAGCTGCTTTAACTTTCACCTTAGCTATCCCCTCGTCAAATGGAGGTTTGATATCAGTTGGTTTATTGCTCACAGGTCTATTTAAGAGGTTAGCATAGTATTGATAGTGTGCACAAAAGAGATGATGGAAATTACTTGAGTAGTACTGTACGGAATAAAAATCCTACAGAGGGTCTTTCTCGGTATTATACATGTAGATCATGTGGGATGAAATTTAATAGCTTTGGTGATATGCAGAGACATATATAGTAGATCACATGCAGAAAGGGGATATACCATAAGAGAATACAAGTTCTAAATAAATACAATTTCTTAAATAAAAGAAATTACGATTAGATTAGCGTCAAGAACGGTCTATGACCTAGCAAATTAAAAAATGCGTGATGGCTATCAAAGCCAATCATTATCTTAACCTAATAACCAGTGAATTCTTCTACCTTTATACTGTCTTTTGGAATTTGTAGATCTTCTTGTAACAACTTTTGCATCGCTTTTATCATGCCAGGAGGACCGCATGTATAAAATATCGAATTCTTTATTTCATCATCTGTTAAATGCTCGGTTAACATTTCTTTGTCTATTCGTCCTCTTTCTCCTGTCCATTGTTGGCTTACAGAGGAGGAGGAGAAATTTTGGATTCTTTCTTCTTTTTCTCCTCCCTCTTCTTCTGTAATGGTGTAAACAATTTTCAAATTTCTGTTTATATTTGCATATTCATCGAATTCCTTTTTAAATAAGGTATTTTCCTGATTCCTATTTGAATCAAACATTATTATTCTTATAGGTAATTGCTTGTCTGTAGCGTACTTTATCATGCTTCTAAATGGGGTTACACCAATGCCACCTGAAAGAAACACG
>DATFDI010000116.1:0-2870 GCA_035252175.1 Nitrososphaeraceae archaeon | reverse complement strand
GTATTTATCCTCCATTGCCACCTAAAGCTTTGTCTGCTATGCCTAAGTGCATCAATGCTCCTTGATTATCACCAGCCTTTAGTGCTTTAATACCTTCGTCTAAATGCATCTTTGCTGATTGGTCAGTAAGACCTTGGTCTGCTGCGCTCAGATGCGTCAATGCTCCTTGTTGGTCTCCAGCCTTTAGTGCTTTTATTCCCTCCTCCAAGTGCATTTGTGGTGTCATTCCCTGCGCAAATGCTGGGGCGCCAAAATCAGCTTTGGCTAATACAGATATTGCTAATACTGCTGAAAGAAGAAGAATGCTTGCACCCAATACTGTGTTCTTTGTCATTAAAATAACCAGCGCCATATTTTATATAAATATTAGCGGTTAATATGAGTAAGTTTTTTATTCATTTGAATAGGCGATAAAGATAGCTTGAGTGAAAGCTTGAGAAATATATGTATTGGGACTTCGACAGTAGTTATATTACTGGCTGGCTTTTATCTACAATTTGTTATTATAAATCAATCACAAGCAATCACAAAAGCCACATTGAATCTCCCTCTATCTAGTATCGAATACACAAATAGCAGTATCCTAGCTGACAACAAATCTCAATCCTTTCACGTTGCCTATGAGACGCTTATTAATGACTCACATTCTCTTACTGAAAGTTATCAAAAGGAGATTGGCAAATGGCAATCAAAACAATACGATAACAAGAAAATGATTTCAATTACCGATAACTATTTGCCAAAGTTTCAAAAATTAGTTAATAGAGTGCAAGCTTTACAGCCTACTACTATAAAATATCTACAAGCAAAAGACTTGTATGTAAAATCACTTCAGTCTGAAATTGGAAGCTACATGCACTTTCGAAACTTTTTAGCAACTGGCAGCAAGACAGAAGATAACATATCTACACAACTTTTGTCCAATGCACTAAAACATGAAATTAATTCCTTTACCGCTTTTAATAATAGAACTGTAACTGATACAGGCGATAATAATAGCTACGGAAATGGAACCTTCTTGCCTGCATGAGAGAGAAAAAAACACAATTATCGTTGCATACTGCATTTAGGTTTTGCTTATATCTTTCTCATACGCATATTCTATGTGCGTAAAAGGCCGCTGATAAGTAAACCGACGAAAAAAACACTTATGCATATAAAGCAACATCCTGGTATAAGATATAGACAACTTCTACGGCTATCCGGTTTTGCAAATGGAGTACTCTCTTTTCATTTAAATAAACTTAAAAAATTCAAGATAGTAAGAGCCAAAAAGGTAGGATATAGCACTACAAGATATTATCCTACAGCAATCAAGACCGCTGAGTCTGATATCTTGGATCACCTTCTGCATTCGACTCAAAGAAAGATTATTTTTTTCTTACTTGAACATAGCAACTGCAGGTTCAAAGAAATTGTACAGCATATAGAAAGAGCTCCATCTACAACATCCTTTCAACTTCAACGTCTTGAAAATACAGGGATTATATCTGTTATGAGAGTAGATAAAAACAATCAATTTTATCGGTTAAAAAATAGATCAAGAATTATCAAAACAATCTCAAAATACAAAATTACACGATAACGAAATGACTCTAGCTTATAGAATTTGATTTCAACAAAATAAAATAAAATAAAATGTGACCTTTTGTTATTTCATCCGATTATTAGTTAGCCTATGGCCGTCTTTATTATTACTTGCTCATTGTCATGTTGCCACCGCTACTAGCTTGCAAAGGTGCAATCTCATTAACACCTATGACTATCGAGCTTGTAGATGGTAGTTTTATCTCAGTCGTCGTTGGATTTTGTATAGCTATATCTGTCACAACCTGTCCTGCTTTAGAGGGAATATCTACATGATATATGCACATCTTTCCTGGAGTTGATAACGGCTTCACGAATTCAAGCTCTGCCGGTGTTAGATTTGGTGCTTGGCCTATCAATACCTTGAGTGGGCTTGTATTATTAGCATCACATGGAAGCTTTGCGGCAATATGACCATTTATTATCATATATGGTGTCGAATCGTAAAGATGTATGTAATCATTTGCAGGTATGGTTTTATCTTCCAAAAGTATTGCTTGTGAATCTCTAACAACGTTCTTTTGTTGCTGCTGACCACCTTGTGCATTTGCAATATTGTATGTACTGCTGGCTGTGAACATGGAGGCTCCTGCAACAAAAACAGCAATTATTGCGGCAATCTCAAAGCTATTCTTAACTTGTCTCATGATCATCGTCAAAAAAGCGGCCTTATTAAACCTTGACTAACCATAAGAACCATTTAGAGTTAACATAGTTAGACTTCTAAAAATTTTAATGAATACCATGATATATTCTACATATCCATCCCATTCATGCTCATACCTTTGCCATTTTTCTGCGGTGGTAAAGTCTTTTCTATTTTCTCAAGTCCGATACCATTAATCAAAGTACCAAACATCTCATGATTGCTTACAAAATGTCTATTGGTTTTCACAGTATCTATAATTAAACCAAGTACATGTTCTTTTCCCATAAGATGCACTGTAATAGGGACTTCTCTATACTTCAATTCAGCATTTTCATAGATATTTCCAATTCCTGTTATGATCATATCTCCGCCTGCTATTATCACATTATTGGATGTAAAATCCCTGACTGAATGTTCATGGGTTTGTGATCCATCAGGTTTTACCATAGTAAAATTACCCGAGAATACAGCCTTGGCACCAGCAGCATTATTCGAAATGGATGAGGACGAAGAAGAATTATAGACTGCTAAATGCCACAGACCGCCTTGTATCCAACTAACAGAATCATTTTCAATCTGGTTGTTTGCAAAGTGGCCTGAGGCTTCGATCACTTTTGATTGCGGCTGTTGCTGT
>DATFDI010000115.1:0-4360 GCA_035252175.1 Nitrososphaeraceae archaeon | reverse complement strand
TATTGCATGTTGTTCTTATTAAGATACCCACTACCTTTCTTCTTTGTGCAAAGGAATTTGATAGTCTCCCTTTTGCATATGCTCTGTTAACACATGATCTTGCATATCGCCTAAGCTCTCAAATTTTGCGTTACACAGTTTACAAGTAATGCTATCTTGCTCTAATAACGCATCTTCTTTGGATAATATTTCTGGGGTCAGTATATGCACAATATAGGGTATAAACCTAAGTACGTAGCTATCTGCAGATGAAGACAAAAAATATGTAGTAATAATAATAATAAGCCAACATTCTTTATCAATGGAGTACGTTACGATGATTCATTTGATTTGAAGACATTCTCTGAAACCTTACAAAAGTATTTGTCTGCACAAGCGCAATAAACAAGGAAATGATCAGCTAGGTATGGAGAACATATTCCCGTTTTTAACCTTTCATAAGTTCGAATCAGACAGCTGCAATCATAATCCTCCTGGTTTTCTCTTACATCACGGTACTGGAGGAAATGAAGAGGATCTGATCTAATTCATTAGCATACGAGCTAGATGAGAAAGCAGCAATATTAAGTCCCAGAGGAAAAGTTTTAGAGAATGGCATTACACCCAGATTCTTTCGCAGACTAGTAGAAGGAGTCTTTGATTTGGAAGATTTGAAATTCCGTACAAATGAGCTAGCGTAGATATTCTAATGGTGCCATGGTTCCACTAGTACCACAGACGTTGCCAGATCTCACTAACAAACATATTTTAATGTGTTCTGGACTAATGGATCCAATAGTTTCCTTAGATGAAACAGACAGGCTATTTGGTTTATTCAAAAAAGCTGGTGCCAATATTTCACTCAGTTGTTCCGTGACTCCCATTTAGCCACCCATTTCTCTAAGCCTATGAAAATGGCATCTAATTCCTTTGCTAAAGGTGTAATCTTGTATTCTACTCTTAGTGGACTAGCTTCAAAAACAGCTCTTCTAGAAACAAGGCCTTCTTGTTCTAACTGTTTAAGTTTTTTTGCCATGACGTTGCTACTTATTCCTAGTAGTCGTTTTAGTTCATTAAAGTGCATTTTGTCATTAGCACTTAGATGTCGCAATATAAGTAACGACCACTTCTTTCCAATCGTATCCCATATTCCTAAGGCTTTGCATACATCAGTAGCTATTTTTTTGGTTTTGATAGTAGTTTCGTCTTCGGGCTCCATATCAATTCTTTTGTAGATCTGATGCAAGCAAATCAACAAGTTCTCTAAATTCATGTGAACGGCTATCTTTTGTTTTATCCCATACTCTCTTGAACTTTGGAATTGTCATCATTGATTTGGCAGTTGCCTCCCATCGTGACCAAAGCTCTGCATCAATCATTTTCGTTTTGTAAAGACGAAAAATGAATTCTAACATATCAAATGACTGGATTATGATATAGTATTGTTGTGGATTGTCAACTAAGGAATAATATTTAGAGACTACAGGACTTTCCTGTGACATTTGTAAATATTCTTTGCTATTGATATTATTAAAAAGAAGCTGCGTTGTGCTAGCGTATGCCTGTTGTACACTTTGAGTAGACATACTTTTTTTCATTGCTGAGAATTGAAGTATGGATACGATTAATGCGCCTCCATAGATGATTGGACTTATTATTTGAATGTATTCTGCAACTTGGACCATGTTATTATTGTTCATTGTTTTCTTAATTAATAGTATATCTATGAGACGACTCTAGTGACATGCACAGGTTTCTAAAGATATGTAAGAATTATTTGGTTCACACTTTCTGGATATAGTCATGGTAGTATATCTAAACCAACAAGCCATCTATGATTGGTCGGGAAACGAGGAAAACACGTCCTTTACATTTGTTTCTATAAACTATTGTTTATAATGGGATACATAAATGAATAAGCAACTGAGTGACATTTAGCTAGCCTACACTTGCAGGAGTATGACTTTTTTGACTGGGTTCCTTTCTATAAGAATACTATAAGTATTACCAGCTAGCAAAGAAGCGCTTTTTCTTTGCTACAACAGATATGCATAGTCGCATCGGGGGCAGCATCAGCCAGGGTAATGTTACATGAGATAGTTATAGGAAGTATCAGTGTTAACTTGACAAGTTACCATAAAACATCTTCAGATATCTACTTGAGAATCATACCTCTACAATAGCATGAAGTAAGGGAAAGTAGCCAGAAATCAAGTCAATGCAAGCAAAGGATTAGACTTCCTTCATACAACCGTTGAAGGAAATTGATAGTTATCATTAACGCTTAGAAGTCTATCTCCGCTAAGTGATATATCTAAGTCTAAATTAGGCCATGACATAAATTATCTGCTAAAACATTCAACTATGACGTTATATATTTTTCAAGCCTTGTACTGTTTCAGCAATTTCTCAATAAACAAAGGTGGATACTGGCAAATAATAAAGCTTTAAGATATATACTTGTAATATAATTGCATTAATCCATTCTCATAAGGGATTGACTTTATCAGATTTAGATTCGTCTGTCCTTGTAAGTTTTTAAACAGAGGAATCCCATTACCAAGGATGATAGGATGAATCGATAGTATAATTTCGTCTAGTAGTCCTGCATTTAGAAATATTGAGATTATGTCTGCACCACCTACTAGCCAAATATCTTTACCAGGCGAATGAATTAGCTCCTTTGCAAATTCTATTACATTAGCTATAAAATGTACATTCTGATCTTTTTCTCTTTTCCTTCCTGAAGCAGTTTGAGTAAACACATAACTCTTTTTATCCTTATACGGATACCCTCCAGCAGCAAGCTCTATTGCCTTCTCATAAGTTCTTCTACCCATAAGTATGGTATCTACTGAATCATAGAATTGAGCAAAACCATAATCACCATCAGTATACAACCAATCTATGCTATCATCCTTTCTAGCTATGTAACCATCAAGGCTTGAAGCGATAAACAGTTTTACCTTTCTCACAGTATAAGATCAAGACTAATTAACAAGAATTAAACTTTAACTTGCCTTGTTGTATTTTCATGTGACTTTCTAATATTACTGCGATAAATGACTCAAATGAGTTTGTGTAGAGACAGAATAAGTAGCAATAGAGGAGGAATCAAATAGGGCACATGCCTTGTTGGCCGGCTTGAACCCCCGGGTATGCTTTTGTCGTACTCCCTTGAGCGAGGCTTATCACATACTTCTATCCTGTTCTCTATTGCTATTATACTATACTACCTTCCGTTATATGAACATTGAGTGCGGGCAAGGTTTTGATGCTACATATCATATTATCTTAAAACTTTATGTGACTCATTCTTGCAGTCTCTAGCGCTTTGAAAAGTGCATCACCTTCCTTGGTCTTTAACTCAAGTGTGACGCCGAATCTTTGATCATTAAATGATTTTTCAAATAACAATAAAATTGACTTACGTTTCTTAGTGAAAGCAAGTACGGCATCATACGGATAGACGTTTCCTGCACAATATATCGCCTTTTCAGTAACGACCAGTGTTCCTTTGGCATTTGTCTTCCTTGTCTTATCTCTACCTATTGCAATACAAAGCACCAAGTAAATCAATATTAGAGAAGCAATAAATCAATGCTGGATATGGCGCATAAGGTGCTGTTTTGACGCAATGGTTTACATCATTTTTAAGTGAACTCATTCTTCTATCAATGAAACTTTTAGCATGTTTTAACAAGTCCTGTGGATTAGCAAATCTAGTCAATATCATTAGATTGGATATAGATTATAATATCATTAGCCTCTTCACATTAAACGAGGCTTAATCAATGCATAAGTCTCAAATCTATTGAAAATAATAATAGAGAATCAAACCATAAAGAGATTTAACAGCAATAAAGACACTACCTAAGTAACCATGGATTTCGATGAGGTTGTAAAAAGGAGAAAGATGATTCGAGAGTATGATTCAGATAGGCAACAAATACCAGACAAAATAGTTACGAACCTAATTAAAAATGCTCATAGAGCACCAAGTGCAGGTCATACACAGGTTCAGGAATTTATAATAGTAAAAGATGCTTTAACAAAAAAGAAACTAAGAAAGGTAGCTGTAAATCAAGAATATGTAGAACAAGCCCCTCTGTTGATTGTTGTGTGTTCTAATACTTCTCGCTCAGTAGGTCGTTATGGTAGCCGTGGAAGAGAATTCTACAGTATAATAGATGGTGCATTTGCTTCTATGCTCATACTGCTTTCAGCTGTAAATGAAGGAATAGGTGCTTGCTTTGTAGGAGCATTCGAGGACAATAAAGTGTCAGAAATACTTGAACTACCAAAGGATGTCAAGCCAATAGGTATAATCTGTATAGGATACCCTGCAGAAAAACCTGAAAAGCTCAAAAGAATTGATGTT
>DATFDI010000114.1:0-14822 GCA_035252175.1 Nitrososphaeraceae archaeon | reverse complement strand
TATTGCATGTTGTTCTTATTAAGATACCCACTACCTTTCTTCTTTGTGCAAAGGAATTTGATAGTCTCCCTTTTGCATATGCTCTGTTAACACATGATCTTGCATATCGCCTAAGCTCTCAAATTTTGCGTTACACAGTTTGCAGGTAGTACTTGCTTGCTCCATTGAGATATCTTCTTTGGACAATATTTAACGTATTATATATGCACCATATTGCGTATAAATCTGAATTAACATAATTATCCAAGCTAGGACGTTTAATAATATTTTTCTCTAGAAATCATGCATTTGATATTATAGGAAATTCAGTCTATTTGAAAAGATAGGCAAATAATCGATATTAGTTACCATTATTAACCTGTACATTCTTTCTATCGATTATACTACATTAGTTTAGAGGTATAATGATTTGAAACATAGAAGTAAAGAGGAAATAGCTGCTTTGGTTTTAGAAGCCATAGTCAATACTCATAGACCAACTCAAACAATGATAATGTACAAGGCATATTTGACCCACGTACAGCTAAAGGAATTTTTGGCTTCTTTAATGGAAATGGGCTTGATAGAATACCATAAGTTAGAACGAATTTATACAATTACAGAGAAAGGTATGCATTTCTTAGAAGTGTACAATCAACTCAACCAATTGCAAACAAGCAATTTCCTCAAGACCACCACCTCAACCAATTTGCCAACTATAGAACCTACAGAAGTATCAAATCAACAATCTTCTAGCTACCTTGCCACAATAACAAGAACCAATAACAGATGGAAATGCGAAAAGTGTTTAGTCCCGTTTGCAAACCTCAAGCTATTGAAATTACACAAAGAAGAATACCACTCTTACTAACTCAATACTATGTCAATGTATGTAACCATCGTTTTTTTTGAATGTTTACTGGTATTGTTGTTGTTTTCTTTCAAATTCCTGCATTCAAGCTGTTAAAGCCATGACTTTCTGATAGCTATGCTATACCATCGTCTTTCATTTTATCACGATTTCTTAATGCTCTGTCCTACAGTAAGAGGCTAGTCTTATCTTATAATACAATAGTAATTGCAGCTATATTAATAGTCAGTTGACACTTCTAAATAATTAGTAATACTTTGTGTGAGGCAACATTATTACCTGCGGATATTGTTGATACGTTTGCTTCATGGAAGACTTGTTAAAGCCTAATTAACTATGCTGAGCCTTCTCCTACGGTAAAAATAATATGCAGGAGAAAGGGAACTTCAGTAATAACAATGAAAGAAGAATAGCAGTAGTCACAGGTTCTAGTAAAGGGATTGGAAAAGCAATAGCATTGGAATTTGCTAATGCAGGATATTCTGTCGTAATCAACGCTAGAAACGAAGAAGAGCTCAATCAAGCTGCTAAAGATATTTCAAATTCTATCACAGATGCCGGAAGGATTGTCTCAATACCGGGTGATGTATCACAGGAGTCTGTTTGCATATCTCTCATAGAGAGTGCTGTCAAACAGTTTGGAAGGATTGATGTTCTAGTTAACAACGCTGGAATAGGCGGAGAGTCAAAGAAAATAAGTGAAATAACAGAAAAAGATTGGGATGAAGTAATTGACATAAATTTGAAGGGTGCATTTTTGTGTACCAGAGAGGCAGTAAAAAATATGATGAAATATGGAAACAATAATAGCAATTATTCAATTATCAATATTTCTTCTGTACACGAACAAACACCTCAGCCTGAATCAGCTCCTTATGCCGCTTCTAAGGGGGGAATGCAGATGTTAACTAAAACCATTGCACTAGAACTGGCAGAGAAAGGAATACGAATCAATGGGATTGCACCAGGAGCTATCGCAACGGATATGAATAAAGAATTGCTTGAGAATCAGAAGGAAAAAGAGAAAAAGGAAAAAGAGGTTCCAGTACATAGAATAGGAAAACCAGAAGAAATAGCAAAAGTTGCTTTATTCTTAGCATCCAAGGATGCAAGTTACGTCGCAGGAACAACAATCTATGTTGATGGAGGACTAACTTTAGTATCCTAGGGTCATGTAATTGCATATGCCACAGTATAATTCAATATGAAAGCTGTGGCAGTAAGCAGTTAAGCAGTAATAGTTCAATGAAGAAGATATATAATAATACTTCTTCTTTAATAATCCTGTTTTGTTCTGGAAACTCTAAAATATTGTGGATGATATCAATGTGGCCAGCTTGGACTTCTGTGGTTATATATAGAAGATGATTTTGACCTAGGGGCATAGTAATGCGTTTGACTTTTTCATACTCTGCCAAGACGTATTTTCCCCGTCCTGTCTTTGGTGCGAGGCTGCTTCGTGTCCTCCATGCATCAATAGCCAATTTCAAAGACTTTTTGCTTTCTTCTGATGAAAGCAGGTTCTCTATACCTTCACGATAATCAGAGTACGTTATTTTTCCATTAATATCACATATTGTAATTAACCTGATGTGTTGGTCTAAACTCATAATTTGTTGATAAATGTGTTTATAATCATGCCATTTATGATGGGTGAGTTTTGGTTGATGGTCTTGTTCTCTGCATCTATCAGAACAGTAGGTTTTTCCACAACAAGCACATTCTATAGTGTAATCCTGTGATTTTTTCAGACATACTACACAGGTTGTGCTCATGACCATAGATATTCTATATGCATGTACAAAAAATGAATTTTATGATTCTATAAGGGGATTAATAATCATAATCATACAAATCCTCTAGATATTATATATTTATTTTACTAATTCTGTAATTTTCTTATGACTTTATGATTAGAAGGTGGGCTGTGTTTCGCTTGGTATCAGGTATTTCTCTTTTATTGAGGAATTTGATATTTAATTATCTTGATGTATTGTTAAAACATTGAAAATAGTAGCAAAGTTCCAATAGTCACTGGAGCAAGTAGCAGTATAGGAGTGCTACTTCTTTAGCATTATCAAAAGCTGGTATAAGAGTTGCAGTTGGACCAAAGCGCTTAGATAAATTATATGAGCTAAAAGTACTACACATAATGGATATATGTTCTGATTTCAATTAATAATCAAATACCTTGCAAGACAATTCCAAGATAGCCGATAAAAAAATCAATATTGCAGAAGGAGACGAAGATTTATTAAAATATTCAATAGCAAGCAATCAAAACATAACACATAGAAAAATACAACTATGGACTAACAAATATCAAAATGAATTTGCTATAAGGTTAACGACGGATTCAGAAACTCTAGTAGCATCTGATGACAATTATGATGACAGAAATATTTTTCTTGCGACTACAGATGCTAACGAAGATTATATCAGAGTAGTAGCAGAAACCGACTATTTTGAACCTCTAAAGCATGGTTGGGAATATACTCTGAGGACTTTGACTGAACAGTACAAACATGAGATTAGCATTATGTCTCTGGGAAATATTGCATCAACTAATAACAAGAATGTAGATAAAATACATCGCCAAGGCCGAGATAACAATAATACAATTCCTATTAGGCTGATTGCATACATCAAATGCCGATATTGTGATTCAGAATTTAATACTGAGGAAGAAAAGAATGAACATGAATTAGAGCAGCATATGTAAGAAGAAACAAGTGCCGTTGTTACTGTTATTGGAGTATAGTGCAAATGAACAATGATAAAGCTATATGTCTTATTTGTAAGAACAATTAAAGGAACATTCAGAATTGCAAGACAAAGTATGTAATATGATAATAATAAAACAATTTGTAAAAATTGCCCAGGTTTTGATGTCAGTTTAGACCTTTCTTTGGAAAAGAAGAGGAAGAAGGGTAGGGTTAGATATTACTATTAAGCATAATCCTCCCACCAGCCATCTGAAGCCTCTCTCCCTGTTTAGACCAATAGCAATTATCTATTAACACTGTAACTTAATTTTTTAAGCTAGACAAAGATCCTGCATATCTTATTCTCCCTAAGATAGGAGCATGACTCTGTATGCTGTCATACCTAAAGCTTGTTTGTTTTAGTTACTATGGTGTGGAACTACAGTATGCATTATTTTTCTATTTAGCAAATCTAGCAAGCTGTTTTGTTATATCAACCATCTTCTTCATATCCTGGGCTAATTGGGAAAGGCATATCCAAATACTATGTGCTCTAGGCCCATAGCTTTAATTTGATTAATGTCAGCCCCAATCTGGTCAAGGGTACCAGTCATGGGCAATCTCTGTTGCTTTGACTGGGAGGAGGAGGCGGCAGTTGAAGGCGAAGACTCTAAGACGTTTGGATATGTCATTTGCAAATATACGAATCTTTGAAGGGTCTTTATTGGCTTTTCTAGCATCTTCTATTAAGTCGTTTATAGTACTCAAGCTGTTCTAATGGCCCAAACCCAGCAACAGGTAACCATCCATCTGCATAGTTTACTATTCTTAAGAATGTGTTTGGACCAAATCAGCCAAGCAGTAGTGGAGGATAGAGTTTCTGCACAGGTTTAGGACCTATCTTTGAAGTAATATTATTGTTAGTATATTGTAAAATTGACCTTTGAACTCTACAACCTCATCAGTCCAAGTTCGTTTTAGCGATTGCAAAAATTCATCTGCTCTTTGTCCTCTATTTTCGAAAGGTACACCATAAACTTCATACTCCTCTTTTGACCATCCAGCTAAGCCTGCAATAACCCGTCCCTGTGACAGGACATCAAGTGTTGCAAATCGCTTTGTCAATACTACGTGATTATGAAACAACATATCAATAAGACAAGTCCCTAAAGAAATTTGGCTGGTATTGCATGCCAAATAGCTGAGTCCCAAGTGGGTCAAGTACGTTTTAGTATGGATAGGAAGAGAACCATCAGATGTTCCGGGATTGGCGTCTTGGGCTTTATAGGCCACAAGAGGCGTTAGAATACCCAAACAGAATCAAGGCCTTCCTTTTCAGCCTCTTTTGCAACATACAGAATGTTTTCTCTTGTGGCATAGTCTCCAGATTGCGGCAACAGCTTTCATAGATTTGTTTCAATATGGAATTATTTAACCTTAGTAATTATAGTCCAGTTAGTATTAATTATTCTATGACGCAGAGATGAAGGTATGTGTTAGTAATTTAAAAATCTGGCTCAACATTGTTATTCAAATTAATAATCATCCAAATAATTGTACTGATGTAACAAGAGCAAGGTTTTGTAGTTCGCTAAGTTAGAGAAGCAGCGGATGATGGAACAATCCGCTGCTTTCGCTTACCAGTCATAGAGCATGGGGGATACTAGCTAACTAGTGCTCTATGATATGGTAGTATCAGAAATATGCATTAAATATATTAAAATCTGGCTTAACTTGGTTATCTAATATTAATAATCCACGATAGCCCATCATCTGTTGGATCATCAAAGAAGTTGTAGTAACAATAAATGACTTGTAAAGGAATATGTACACGCTATAAAGCTGCTGCTCGTTATGCTACCGGAAGTAAACGTTGTAACCAGTGTAATTTATTCATAGGATGGGATGGGCTATTGTGTCCATGTTGCGGATATAAATTAAGAACAAGACCAAGACATTCCAAGTACAAGGAAAAGCTAAGAGAACAAAAACGAATAGAGCAGGCAAAGAAGTACAAATATTGTATTAGTATGCAAAGCTCAAAGCGATGAATAGAAGTATAATTATCATTCAAGCTGCGGGGTGTTTCAGACCCGCAGCCTGTTTTCAGGCAGGTAGTTGACATCGCAGAGAGAACGGAACCGAACTAAATCCCTCCACGATGATTTTATATGTAAGGGGATAAAGCGTAGAACACAATGATATTTAACAACTTTTGAAAATTTATGAGTTCTTCTATTCTACATAATATATAATCTACTATAAATCAAAAGAAGTAGTCTCCGACTTCAAATGGCTGCACGTGATTGCTGAGATTTAATATTTCAGTCTCCTGAAAAATAGGAATATGGAAAATACAAATATACTTTGGCAAGATATCATAAAAAAAGAAGCTAGAGGTCTTAACGATGATGACCTCGGTGAAGTAAAAAGTGTTGAGGGTGACCATGTATTTACACGAGCAGGGATTATAGATAAAATATCGTATCGACTTCCAAAAAGCCTTGTCCAGCGATATGATGGGCATAATCTGGTTTTCAATATATCCAAAGAGGAAGCAAATGAAAAGTATAGAACTCATGTCTAGCTATTGGAGAAGTGACTAATAGGAAGATGATGATAGAACAACAACTACAAGTAGATAATAATAAGGTAATGACAGCTATGCAAAAACAAGAAAAACGGAAGAATGCTAAGGAGATTTAGTGTACAAACGGTTAATCAAAGAAAAGTCATTGAACAAATAAGTCATCTCATATGCAAATAACAAAATCATATGTAAACGGTAACTTGGAAGACCAAGAGCTATTATTAACACTGGAGGCTATATCTCCATTATGGACTAAGAAATTAGAAGAAAGCAAACTACTTTCCATATTTTCGTTACGACGATTGCAAATGTACCTTGAACTAAAACATACTTCAAAGTGCGTCGTTGGGGAAGCATATGGTTTTTCTTCGTCGTATGTGTACGACTGCAAAATATGCTCTAAGATTTCTTGGAAATTTATGTTTTATTTCATGATTCATTCATATTCAAAGTTAGAAAGAACAGAGAAGGAGTTTGTGAAACATTGGAGCGAAAAGCATCATTATGCCTTTTGATGATAAAATGAATATTGACTGGGATGAAGTAATAAAGAAAGAGGCAAGAGGTATTGAAGATGATGCTGACTTTGGAGAAGTTCAATTGATATTGGGAGATACAGTCATTACTGAGAAAGGTATAACAGATAAAAAATAACAATTCCTCATGGCACACCTACCGGGTGTGCAGGAGGAATAAGTGGTTTAACAAATAGTATTGGAATAGATGGTATGAATGTACAACTATAATGACGCTGTTAAGGCTCTGCAAGAATTTAGACCTAGCTATTATGATATAGTCATACTTGACAAAGTCTGATGGCATAGGTGACGATGCTCCTTCAAGAAGCACGTATCGTTAGTTGTTTTTATGTTATATCATTGCAGTCGTTATTGTTTATGACTCAAATGCTTGCCAACATGAATAAAAGCCCTCATTATCATGGTCAAATAATGGAATTATTTAATACTATGTAGTCTATATGTTAGTGCTATTCTGTATTCTGTAGAGATATAGGCAAAGGCTATGCTATAGTAAACATATAGTATCCCACTACGTAACGACCTTTCTCACAACTATAGCATGGCTTTAGTCTGTGTCCGTTATGTTAACATGGAGTTAGCATAATAGACATTAATAGGGATTCTGTCAGTATTGTGCAGCACAGCTTGCATCATAACTAAATACTATGTGTGACATCAGGCTGTAATGTTAAAAATTAATACTTCCAATAATACAAGAAATACATCCAAGCTATTTAAGAGAAAATCTATCAGTAATCGTAGCATCTATCCTATGCTGATGACTGTCACAATGGCATCGCTTGTAGCTATGTGTATGGTATCTCTACCTGCATTTGTCAATACAGCTCACGCACAGACTTCTGCAGCTGACAAGAGTGGAACTATAGCAAGTACACAAAAAGACCAAGCCGGAACATGGAAATTATCAGGTACATGGAACTTTAATAACTTAAACTCCAATTCTCCTACTTTTACTTCCACATTTAGCATGGCGAAAGAGGATGGCTCAGCTATGCATAAACATACCATAAATGACTTTAAGCTTACTGGAAATCCAACAAAGACCAGTACTGGAACTACTTATGATGGTACCGCTACTATAACGATGAAAGATGGACCAGTTAGCAATGTTCCTGTTAGTATAACTCTATCTGATAATGGCAACTTTAGTATAATGGTAGACCCCAAGGCAACCAAGGACCATTTTGGAAATACACCGATTGAAGGAAAAGTAACAGCATAACAAACCTGAGATTACGTATAGAATACACACAAGGATACATTATGTCAAAAAATAATATGAGACAACAGCAACGATATACATTTCGTAACAACTACCAATACTTGTTCATTGCTGCTGCGGTTGCTACTGCAATAGCTGGAATAGATTGGCTAATTCTCATTTTCATCATCTTACATTATATTAAGATGAGCTAGCTGCACTTTTGCTTCTAAAACATCGAGCTGTTTAAATTTTTTTCAAACTCACCTATTATAGTATGTTCAGGAGGCGCGATAAAATTATTCTAAATTTTAGTCCCACAGACTCATATTGTCAATCAGCGTTAAATATTGAATCTCTTATCTCCATTGCAGATTTCGGTTAACTCCAATGGGGTCAATTCAATTAGCAGTCAAAAGTATGAAGTTAACATAGTATTATAAGCGAGGCACAGGCTGACTTTTTGATTGTTATGAGTTCTCCTAACGAACCATCGGATGAAGAAGTTAGACAATTTGAATGTAAACAATGTAAGGAACTAGTGGTAAAATTATGAGTGGTTGCTACGAAATAGTGTATGAGTATCGCTAATCTTTACAATCACGTTAAGCAGCAATGAAGTTTCTTATCTCAAAAGATAATCTTATTTCTATCAAAAAAAGGGGAATTATGATGGTGAAATAACATCGTGGCGATCTCATTTGTTTTACAGCCTCCCTAAAGGTCTATTACCTGATTCAAAAACAATGTGGGATCAGCAGCTTAGCTGATTTTTCACTGCATCTTTTGATTTATCATAGGATTTTCGTATAAAGATATTATAGATAATGTTGCAAATTTTTCACTGATATGAAACAAAATCAAGAATTAATTATGGAATCATCAGTTCAATTAAATCCGCATCTTACTGAATGCGAAAATTTTGGTCATCAAATCTGCAATTGTGGTTATTGCTGCGTTGATGGTTAAGAGTTAAGAAGACAAACGATAAGACATAAGAGCGATAAGGAGATAGAAATAAAATGCCTATCAATTCGGATTTTCCAAAAAACCATCAAGTAGTAGGCAAACATGCTGATGGCGAACATTATCATTTTGTATGGGCCAGGAAGATCAGATGCATAGACATCAACAAAACCAGAAGTTCAGGATGCTTATTCACTATATAGTGAAAATGTCTTAATATAGTGAATGAAGATTTTGTCAATGTTGCAGGTATCTTGCTAAAATAGGTCCTAACTTATGCAACAGAAGGATCCATTAAATAACTATAGAAAAATCAATAGCGCTTCACTTACATTTCGCCTAGACGAAGATAATGTTAAAAAATTGCGTATTGAAGCACAAAAACAAGGAATCAGTCTTAACTCTTTTGTAAATCAAGTGTTGAAAAGCTTTTTGGATTGGTATATATTTGAACCCAAGGTGGGATTTGTTCCTATTCTCAAGCCAGTAGTGGAAGAGCTTTTTACGAAAATGACCAAAGAGCAAATAACTGAAATTGCAGCAAATACGGGGAAGGAAGAAGTCCAAAATGCTGTTTATTTTATGAGAGGAAAGATAGATTTGGATTCATTCTTGTCGTGGTTAGAAAATAGAATGAAAAACTCGTCTATACAAGTGAGCCATACGTTCGATCGGCACATCATGATTCACACATATGTTATAAAGCATGATATATGCGAAAATTGGTCGTTATACCTAAGACAGATAATAGACTATGTATTCAATAACATTTTTCAGAAAAAAGTTGAAATTTCGGCGTCATCTTCGATGCTGGTGTTTAGATTCAAAGAAGAATGATAATATAGGATTTAGTAATTGACCTAAACGCAAATTGAAATAGCTGGAGTAGACAAACAGAAATTCAATTCCTGTCTTGACAGTGCAAAATACAAGTCCATAGCTAATAGAGACACGGCATTGGCAATATCATCTGGCTTTCAAGGAACACCTACATTTGTAATAGAAAAGGCTGATGGCTCTAAAGCAGAAAGATTACTTGGAGCATACCCTTTTCCTTCATTTCAAGCGATAATTGATAAGAAATTAAGTGAGTAATTGAGGAGGGTTAAAGCAATTGGAAAGGGATGAAGGGAAAAAGAAGAACTATGACAATGATAACAAAGGAACCAAATCTATGAATTCATTGTCAGTCTTGTCAGTCGCTCTGGCGACAATTCTGTAATGTTTGGCGCCACCACTTATGTTTACGTAATATTCTGGGATAAATCTGGATGCAAATTGGAAAAAACCAAATTATTATAAGATGATAACTATTCTTATGAGTAAGGAAGATAATAATACTGTTCAGTTAAACACAAGGAAACTGCAGATTGCTACGTTTGCAGCAGGCTGCTTCTGGGGAGTAGAGGAGGCTTTCCGAAGGATAAAAGGTGTAATCTCAACTGCCGTGGGTTATACCGGTGGATGGTTTAACAATCCTACTTACCGAGACGTCTGTACAGATAAAACTGGTCATGCAGAGGCAGTTCAGATACAATTTGATCCTAACGAAGTATCATACGAAGATTTGCTTGAAGTATTTTGGTCCATTCATAATCCCACAACCAAAAATAGACAGGGCCCTGACACAGGATCTCAATATCGTTCGATGATTGTATACCATACACCAGAACAAGAGCTAGCTGCTAAAAAATCAAAAGAAGATCTGCAAAATTCAGGAAAACTCAACGGAAGAATAATTGTAACTGAAATCCTACCGACATCACCATTTTACAAAGCAGAGGAATATCATCAAAAATATTATCAAAAGACAGGAGGCGGAAGCTGCTATATTTAATGAGAATCTTATTATGCATTGGTAGGTAGTGACGATATAATATTATGGTCTCCTCTGAACAAAAAATAATAAAGACAGACGAGGAATGGAAAAAACAACTGACCCCTGAGCAATATGAGGTATGTAGAAAAAAGGGAACGGAGCCTCCTTTTTCAGGAGAGTATTATAATTCCAAGGAAAAAGGAATATATAGATGCGTATGTTGTGGAAATGACCTGTTCAGTTCGAATAATAAATTCGATTCAGGCACTGGCTGGCCTAGTTTCACACAACCAGTCAAATTTGAAAATGTTGAAAGGAAATTGGATTTGAGTCATGGAATGATCAGGAAGGAAGTAAAATGTACCAAATGTGGGGCACATTTAGGACATGTATTTGATGATGGGCCCGCACCAACGCGAAAAAGATACTGTATAAACTCTATTGCACTTAGCCTAGATAAGGACATAAGGAGAGGAAGCGAGATCATAGACAAATGAGGCATGTAGAAGTTGATGGGAATAATCAATCGGTGATATGCTAAAGACCATATTGACCGCAGCGGTTACGTCCTGCATCAGTTAACCTGACCCTTTGTTCCTCATCCAAGAATTCGAATGGTTCATCGCCTTTATTTTCAAGTCTGTGCTCTCTAAGAAATGGTATTATGTATTCAAGACTGTAAGCACGCAAAACCCGGTGTCTAATTTCTTCTACAGTAGCTTCATTCCCGTGCCTATGGCCTGTATTAGCCTCATTGTCGAGTCTGCAAAGTTCTTGCATGAAACTATTGATGATGATGCCCTTGTCATCGTTTGGAGAGTCTACGTCAATATTCATTATGTAATGTGGTGTGAAAAATCATATTTTTAAGTGTTGTCAACTTTATACGTACTATAGGCTGATAGAAACGCACAACACAAGCAGCCGTCATATCACTGCTACCATATTACTCTCAATAAATAGAGTGGCGTAGATCCAAAGTAGTAGAAATGAGAGCTAGAGGTATGAACTAAGCGGAGATAGCTCGTGAACTGCAAATGTCAGAGACTTCAATTAGCTTGGATATACATATCTACGTGAGCAGGCTAAGGAACTATCAAATATGCCTGCTATCTGCTGCAGGTAGACATACAGTGTTTTAGTAGATAGATATGTGAGATGCTCGTTTTGAAAAATATTGGCAATAAGTCTACTTCTACAGTTTTTGCCATCATATAATGATATATTCGACGCGTTTAGATTATCGCTAAAGTTTTACCAGTTTAGAGAAGGATAGATAGAACACCTCGTACCGCCCATCGATCTACATAATATGAGGGTCAGACAGAGTAATAGACTGGACGGTACGAGTCGATGTGCTTCGTGACTTTCAGCATCGTAATGCAATCTCTATTTTATTAATGTTAGATAACAATGTTAAGCTTGTCATGATTAATCGATAAATTAATCTCGTACCGCCATATCTCTATCACCGAGATGACAAGGGGATACACTGGTAGAGCAGACGGTACGAGACAATGAAAGCGGGGCTTCTGGAAACCCAGCAACATATGACGCAAAAATGGATTATTAATGTTAGATAACCAAGTTAACTATCCAGAAAACCGATCAAGCAATCTATATTATGTAAGGTTTAGGGAATTAACTTCTGAATTAAGTTCTCGAATTTTTAAATATCGTCCTTCTGTGTTATACTATAGAGAAGGAACTCGACTCAACTGAAAGGGATTATTTAATCCCTCAATCCCAAACAAAGCAGCGGCGGGTTGACTGACTGACATCGCTCCCGCTGCTTTAAATTCAATCATTCATTCAATCAATCAACCGTTCAATTAATCCCTTTATCTGCTTCTGCTTCTGATTTTTTTATAACTTTCGGGAGAATTGATTAAGGTTAATTATAGTCTTTTATAAAAAATATGGGTTTCTATGAAAAATTACCACTTTATGGGGCATTGACTAAAAAATTACCACTAACTTAATTAGTATCATGTGATATATAACTTGCTAAAAATAGTCAAATGACGAGTACTACGATAAAAGATATACTCAATGCGCTTTCTGATGCAAACGCTTACAGAATTTTTCAAAGACCACAAGATTTTTCCCATCGTGGAGCAAGCAGCACTGAAATGTCGACAAAGTCTTACTATACAGCAATGAAAAACTTAAAAAGGCGAATTTAATAGCAAAGCACACAAAACAATATAATCTTACTAACTTGGGCAAGATAGTATGGACCAGCTTACAGCTAATTGATAAATCAGTACAATTAGAATGGGCCCTTAATGCCCTTGACGCCATTCAAATGACAAATGGAGAAACCAATTCAAGAGATAAAGTTGTTCAGGTTCTAATTCCTGATGAGCAAATCAGAAATATAGTAATGGGAATTAAATAATATATGATCAACTAGGATATGTAGGCTTTAAGTCTCAATTGAGACTAAGGTATACCAATCAAGATATCTTTGACGCGTTTAGACTTGTATTGAAGTTCTATCGTTTTGAAGAGAGTTAGAATAGAACAGCAAGCGACTCAACATTCCGATACCTGAAAGGGATGAGAGCGTTCTATCCTGTAATACTGTTATATATTCCCCAAATTTCTAACTTGTTAATGGATAATAACAAAGTAGATCTTTTCTTGACTGTCTCCATAGCTGTGTTTCTTGCTGGAGGCTTGTCATATTTGGTAACGGCAGGACCTGCACCTCTCCAAATACAGATAGCTGTTGCACAAAACTCAACAAATAACCAAACCAATTCAAGCATAACATTAGGAAATCCAATTTTTAGAGAACAAGATAAAGCCACACCTCCAAAACCAGTAATAGTAAATGGCACTCATGGATTACAGGCATCTTACATAGGTAGTGGAGTGGTAAAGGGCATGAATTTTGCAGCCAATGGAACTGTATTTATTATACCTGGAAGTGATGGTTTTGCAGATCTGAGAGGACATGCAGTTATAACTACAGCTAATGGGGAAAAAGGAACATACAATTTTTACTCTCTAGGACATCAAGATGCTGATGGATCAACAAAGGACAATGGTGCTGCATTTTTCCAAACAACTTCAAGCGGCAAACTGAGCATTGTTAATGGTTTGGTAATAGTATTCAAAGACCAATTAGATAAAGCAGGAAATGGTATGACTATAGGCTGGGAATGGAAATAAGAAAAGGCTAAGGTAATTCCTTAATATTTTAGCTGTTTCTGTCATTTTTCAGAAGCTCGCAATGTATATTATAGAACTGCAGTGGATGCAGATAGTACACTCGACGATGGTTTTGGATTTGATTTTGATGAAAGAAAGTTTTAGTTGACATCTTCTGCTGATTACTACCCTACCGTATTAGTATTAATGGTTGTACAAACACTTATGGTGTTATTTGACCAGTAGCGGAATTATAGCAACTGCCACTTGGGACTGCGAAGCAGTACGGAAGAGTTATTTATCCTATTATCATTATCAATCTCATCTTTATGCAACATTGATGCTTCATCAATTATTATTATGAGTTAATTACGGTCGGCTGTGAAAAATCCTACCGGGGATTCGTTGCTGCTCCTGTGGCTCGAATATGTCACTATCAATGTACAATGTCAGAAGAGTTAGCAGAATGAGATGATTAATTTCTTTTAATTTTTTAGGATATCTACGATTGCTGTTCTTATGCCACAAATCCCTGTCCTAAATGGTGTATTTCCTTAGTAACCTGTAAACTCCTCAACTTTTATTCTGTCTTTTGGAACCTTGAGATCATTTTCAATTATGCCTTGCATTGCTTTTATCATAGCTGGAGGACCGCATGTATAAAATATCGAATTCTTTATTTCATCATCTGTTAGATACTTGGTTAACATTTCTTTGTCTATTCGTCCTCTTTCTCCTGTCCATTGCTGCCTGGAAGAAGAAGAGGAGATGGTGTCTTCAGATCCTTCTTTTTCTTCTTCTGTAATGGTATACACAATCTTGAAATTATTGTTTATCTTTACATATTCGTCGAATTCCTTTTTAAATAAGGTATTTTCCTGATTCCTATTTGAATCAAACATTATTATTCTTATAGGTAATTGCTTGTCTGTAGCGTACTTTATCATGCTTCTAAATGGGGTTACACCAATGCCACCTGAAAGAAACACG
>DATFDI010000113.1:0-46627 GCA_035252175.1 Nitrososphaeraceae archaeon | reverse complement strand
AATTAGTGGCACTAATCCACTTACAGGAAAGCAAGATGTTGTGTCCGATATTACAAATTTGTTTTTATGGAATAACGGTAATCAACAGGTGACTTTTGTTGAACCAAATGCAGTAACAATGAACCTAATATACAGATGAGGGATCAGGTCGTGTCGTTGTTTGCTCATACTGCCACCGATAATTCCAGATTGGTTTTTACATTATTTTCAATTATGTGTGATATACTAGTAGTGGTTTTTGTTGTCTGTAGCAATAACAATGATGTTTATGCACAGCAGTCATATTCGCCAGCTCCTGCACAGGCACCGTTATCCCAGTTGCCACAACAGACTAATAACACTGGCGCGAATGTACCTATAGTACTGCGACCGTTACCCGGAGGAACGTGTCCACAAGGATATCATTTGGTTTCTGGAACAGTATGTATAAAGGATCTACCTTCAGCAACAGCAACAAAAACAACACACGCAATACCTGCAACAACAAATAAGACCAATGCATCTTCTCCATTACCTTTTACAATTCAACAGAATGATGCTAATCCTTCCAGCAATAATAATGACAATTCCAATAACGAGCAGAACTTTGGCACAAAGATATTAAAATCCTTCAATCAAGGATTCAAGTGATAAAATAATCATTCTAGAGATCCAAAATGATTTTTTACGTATATACCAGATGTTGAGCCAATGTGAAAGGATTCTCTGTTCACGTTTCCAGAACCTCAGACATGTGATGCTGAATGAAACAATGCAAAGCATTCAGTGAAGCTCTATAAATAAGAGTTTAGTAAGAGGAGCAAGAATTTAAGTTTGCAAATACTTGAGCGAGACACGCCACGGTCGAAACAAGATCAGAAAGAATTTAATATCTACAAACTAGACAATAATGATGATAGATGAAAAGTTAAACTCTATAGGAGTAAATTTATCTCATCCAGTACAGTCAGTTGGTTCATTTATTCAAGTTGTTATAACGGGCAATCTTGCATTTGTATCTGGTCAGCTTCCAATAGAACCAGGCTCGAATCCGATACGGATAAGGTATAAAGGTAAAGTAGGCAAAGATATCTCACTGGAAGATGGTCAGGCCGCAGCTAGGCTGTGTGTTATAAATGGTTTATCCGAGCTAAAATATGTACTAGGCAATCTTGATAATATAAAAAAAATTGTGAAGGTTTCTGGGTATGTGAACTGTGATTCATCTTTTACTGATCATGCCAAAGTAATCAATGGTGCTTCAAACTTTTTAGTAGAGGTTTTTGGGGAAAAAGGAAAACATGCGAGAGTTTCGGTTGGAGCAAGTAGCTTGGCTTTTGATAGCTCAGTCGAAGTAGACTTCATAGTAGAGATATAACAAATCCTGCGGTATTCATGCGTTTAGCTAGTGTACACATAGATTTCACAATAAAGTGAAACTTCAGAGCCTCCAAGTACAATATCCAAAATGACTGCAATTACTACTGTCACTTTGAATGAATATAATTAGCAGAGTCAGCTGTATGCTTTTGTCGTTACATTCTATGACAGTAGTTCATCACTTACTCCCCGCTACTCTATTGTTGTAGGTATCTGCATATCCAAGCTGGTATCCCAAACAATAATCATGATTACTCATATGAGGATCAATGTCGCTATCACAGTCAACTGCATCTGGACTCATAGTTCCATTAGGAGGAACAGTAATTTGTATCGATTTTGCGTCTGTTACTCCTTTTGCATATCCCTGGTTGTATAATGATGGCGGTAACTGTTTACCGCCTGTTGTTGGTGTAGTAGTGTTATTTGCTGGTGGTGTCGGTGTAGGCATTGTTGTAGTAGTATTTGTTGGTGTAGATGTAGATGTAGGTGGTATATTACATATCTTTGATTCAGTGCCATTAACGAAATTGAGCTTTGGATTACTAGGATTACATATTGCTGCTTTTTGTTGTGGTGTTAACGCTGATGATGTTGTACTATTACCTCTTTGGCCCTGAGCAAAACCAAAGGTTACAAATTCTGCTAATACTATGCTTGCAGCTAGGATTATAAATATGAACATAATGCTGAGAGATCTATTTTGTAGATTAATGGTTCCCATTGCTTAGCACTATTTAGTGACAGTATAGGTAAATAAATTATCTAAATAACTGACTTAACACGATTAGTCTAGAATTACTAACCTATAGTAGCTGCCTATTGCAGTTTTGGCCTTGTACTTTTGAGGAATGGGAACTAACTCATATTCGGCTTCAGTTTTTGTCAAATCGCTTTTTGATTCTTTCAATCCAGATTAGATTCTGGCATGCAAAGCGATCTGATGGATATATCTAGTCATACAGCTTTCGAAACTCTGTAGTGCCGCACTTATGCTGTTGTAATCGTTTGTAATGTCTTTGAATCGCCATTTTTCAAATATTCAATGTCGTTCATTAAGCGATGACATCATTACTGAACATTAGGACTATTTCTTGTTGTTGTCGTAGAACATATCTGTCCTTCTTTTTAATACCGATTGTTATAGAGTTGACATCGCTAGCTTAATCCAACCTCAGTAGCTTCGTTTTGCTGTCAATGCTGCTTGCTTCTGATATAATTTAAGGCAATGTATGTAGTCGTAGCATTCAATAGTAGCTTTTGTAAGTCTTTGAATTATTAAAAGATATAATTAGCTCACAGTCAACCTTATCCTTTTTATAATGGACCCTATGGAGGTAAAGTCAACTGAATCAGATAATGTTGGTAAACGATAAATTATTAAATAAAAGCTGATTTTCTATAATAAACCAAAATAAAATGCCACTACTGGTTGGAATTTTAATCTTTGATCAAGTAGAATTGTTGGACGTTGCAGAACCTTTTGAAGTATTTTCTGTAACGCGTTTAAACGAAAAAGAGAAAGGAGAACCGGAATGGTCGTCATCGCCATTCAGGGTAATCCTAGTGGCCGAAGAATTAGGTCAAGTCTTAACTATCGGGGACTTACGCTTAAGCCCCGACGTATCTATCAATACGTGTCCAAAACTAGATGTACTTATCATACCCGGTGGCTGGGGGACACGAAAAGAAGTAAATAATCATAAGATTATCGAGTGGATTGCGGATAGATCAGCACAGAGTAAAATAACAGCTTCTGTATGCACTGGCTCGAGTTTGCTTGGAAAAGCAGGATTACTAGACGGCCGTGAGTCTACTACCACTTTCAAGCTTTTGATTTCCTGCGTCAATCAGCGCCTAATACAAAAATACGCGAAGATGTACTGTTTACTCTGACAGAACTAATCTTTACCTCTGCAGGAGTTTCTGCAGGAATAGACTTGGCCTTACGCATAGTGAGTCATTTCTTCGGGGAAGAAGTAGGAATTGCAACGGCTCACCACATGGAATATCCATATCCACAAAGTAATAAGAGAAGAGCGAATTTGCTTTAGGTTCAGCATTTGGAATTCGCCTGGAAAAAGGATTTGAATGCAGGATTATTATTTGTGTATCCAGGAGAATCTATTGTAGACTACACTTTACCCCTGGGATGAAGAATTTGTGTTAGAGCTAGAATTCGCATTAGCACTTACAGAAGGTGGTATGTGTGCTGAGTTAGTTGATATTCCTGTCGGGGATACTGGAGCAGTGGTATTTTCTTTCAGAAGTGCATTTCCTGCTGTGACATTTTTTGCAAGAAGAGTTGGATTTACACCTGTTGCATTTACTCCGGTAGTGTTTCCAGTAGTCGTTGTGCCATTAGTTGTTGTCGGAATTATAGTATTTCCAATAATAGTATTATTTGTGGGAACCAAACCAGTTGTAGGTAAGCCACCAGTTGAGGAGTATGACGTCGATGAATTTGTATTATTTTGCTGTGCAGATACATTTAGAGAATTATTAATGCTTACAAATACAATTACTATGAAAAGGCTTGTTACAGCATATGTCACTGACACGTTTCTTGGAACCATTGTTATAGCAGGACAATACAACAATAGTTTTAATGGTTATAGTCTTTAATTATGAAGATCGGTTACTTATTCGTGTCAGTTGAAGTACATAATATAATATGTAATATCCAGATGACTAAAAAAGAGAAGACGCTTGGATTAATTCTCTATGTATGAACTACAAATTTGCCCATCATATTGAAGTGATTCTCCAATGCAGCCTCAGGTGATGAACAGAAAGAGGTACATCTAAATGTAAAGGTCCCTGGTTTGTCAGCTACGAACTCTACTACTTGTTGTGTTCCTTTGAGTAAAAATACATTTACATTGTACCCTTCAATTCCAAATCCGTGTCCATTATATAGCTCGACTTCATCCTGAGCAGTAGTAAAAATCATTCTTACCAAATCTCCCTTTTTGACATCAATTTGGTTTGGAGTGAATTTCCATGATTGAACTTTAACTGGTATTACATCCACATGTTGACCTTTTGATGCTAGGGAAGGTGATTGAGCTCCTACCGATGTTACTGTCAATGGAAAGCTTACTTCTTTGATAACCTTCGGCTCCACTATAAAGTTAGGTGATCCTGTCTGCTGACCAAAAATTATATCAACTTTGTAAAGCCCAGATCTTGGAAAAGTATATTCGAATTGCACGACTGATCCATGGCCATGAAGGTTGGGGAAAACCAGTTCTTTTTGTCCTGTCCTCAAGTCAGTTATGCTTACATCATAATCAGTATGCCAAAGCCACGTCATGGTTGGTTTATGGAACGCATTTAGAACAAATAATGCTGGCTGCCCTGTTACTACTGATTTGGGCATTAGCGCCATATCCAGAATATATGGATCAACTGTAAATCTTTTTATTAACGCGGTATCGTTAGTGAACATTCTTTTTGCATCAGGAATAGGAAAATCTCCAACAGGTTGTGCCAATGCTTGATGTATATGATCATGACCTGGCTGTGGATTGACCGTAATAAATCCTGCAAATGACAAAACACCTATGACAAGTACTGCCATTGACGTTACAACCGCAATATGTAGAAAACCTGAATTGAGGATGTATTGTTTTAGCATGTTTGGTAAATAAAGGTCAGCAGATGTTATATAGGTTATAGTCTCACTTATAGTACATGTAACATTACTTCAGTAATGCTTTCTTGCTTTTTGTAATGAAGTGATTATATCAAAAAATTCTAGTCGTCTCTTTAAATTCTATATTTACTTTTCTTTTTTTGAAGTGAGTAAAAATCTTTTATCTTAATATTAGTCAAAACAAGAAAAGCCGAATAACTTCGTTTTTGTTTAGTAATCCTGGGAATCAGAAAGCTAGCTCAATAATTATGGTCGGCTTGCCCACTGTTGTGATTTTCATTGCATTCTTGACAACCTTAGTTTATCTTCATTTTCCTTTAATAACTAGTAATACCGCATTGGCACAAAGTGCTATGTCTCCGCCAGCACCTTTAGTAACAGGGGTTATTAATTCTGGTAATCCTCCTAGCGCTGATACGCTAAAGCTTCCACCAGGCTATAAGATACAACCCGTTTTGTGGAATCTTACAATACCAAGTACAGTCACGTTTGATGATAATGGAACTATGTATGTAGCAGAATCCGGCTATTCATATGGTGAATTTAAACCTGATCCAAGAATACTCAAACTAGATGGCCAAGGACGTCTGTCGGTACTGGTTGACAGAGGTCTTAACGGACCTATTACAGACATTGAATTTAATAAACGCGACGGGCTGTTGTATGCATCGCATAGAGGAGTAATTTCAGCCATCGATGGAAGAGGTCACATAAAAGATTTGATAGTTGGATTGCCTAGTATGGGTGACCATCATAATGACCAGATAGCATTTGGCGCAGATGGCAGACTATATTTTGGTCAAGGGACTGTTACTAATGTAGGAGTAGCCGGAGAAGATAGTTATGCCTACGGTTGGCTCAAGACATCTCCAGAATTGCATGACATTCCTGCAAAAGATATAAGATTGACTGGCCAGAATTTTGAAACCCCAAATCCTCTGACACCACAAAATTTTACAGACTACGCAACTACTGGAGCATTTTCCCCATTTGGGACTCCTTCGACCAAAGGTGAAGTGATAAAAGGTAATGTGAAGTGCAGCGGATGTATCATAAGTTCAAATCTAAATGGAACTGACCTCAAAGTTGTTGCATGGGGCCTCCGGAATCCGTATGGAGTGGCATTTGCAAGCGACGGTAAAACGCTGCTTTTTGATAATAATGGAGCCGACGAAAGAGGAAGCAGACGTGTCGCCAATGATAGCGATAAAGTATACACAGTGGATATATCCAATCCAGCTAATTTAGGTAAATTTCTTGGTTGGCCAGACTTCTTTGGAGATGCAAAACCAGTTACTGATCCACAATTTAATTCTGAATCCCAACCCTTCAGGGAGCCACTTCAATTTTTGATGTTAAATCATCCACCTGTACAAAAACCACTATCATTAATAGGCGAAGGAGTAGCGGCAACTCAAGCTGCTTTCTCGAATAGCGGTACTTTTGGCTATAATGGAATGGCATTTATTGGTGAATTTGGAACAGCTGCCCCATTAATTCATCCATTTGCTCAGGTAACTACGCCACTTCCAGGTATCAAACCAAATATAACAGGACAAAAAGTTGTCATGCTTGATCCTAAGACTGGTAATTACTCTGATTTCTTATCTCTAAGCAAACCCGACAGATCATTTCATCCCGTAGGAGTGAAATTTGATTTGAAGGGTGATTCCATGTATGTTACAAGTTATGGCAAAGTAGAAATTCGTACCTCAAACCCTGCTGGACTCTCTGGGACTGATCATCTAGCATTTGGAGCAGGTCTCTATCCATTTGCTACTATACATGCCATGGTTTGGCCCTACGCTAATACAGGTGTGGTATGGAAGATATCAAAAGTAAATACAAATACTAATACTAATACTAATACTACAACCACAGCTGGTACAACACCCCAGACTACAAAGTCAACTGGGTCATTGACAGACTACACAATGCCACCGCTTTCACTTGCTGCTTCGAAATCTCAGCCTGTTTCCAATGCTACTTCTGCTACAACTTCAAACCAAACTAGTACTCAGGCCACCAACAATGTAGGCGCAAACATTCCAAAGCAAAGGAATAACGCAGCGCCAACGGGAATTCCGGGAGTTCCTTAATCAAACAACAAGATTAATTTGAAATTTGTAATGATCCTGCATACAAAACGTCGAGTATCTTCGCTACAAAAAGGAGGATTTTTACCATACCACATGATATATGAGTCTCATAAATGGAACAAGAAAAAAGAAGGGACTCGCCTGCTGAACTCTTACGTAGGACTCGTATATCCTTTCTTGTGACTATTGGCTTGCTAATGGTATTTGCGGTAAGTTATGGCTATTTAGAATATTATTATATTAACGATCCAGTACAGGGAAAAACTGCCAATTTAACTGTGAAAGGTGGTACTCACCGTGTTGCCACTCCTATAGCAGGAGGACTGTATTCGTATCACATTTTTCCAATGACAGTAATCTTTATTCTGGTTGGGTTCGGTCCTTTCTTTGACAGTATTAGTTTTAACATACTTGGCAGACATGAAAGAAGAAAAGCTGCATCATTAGGAGTAGCAAATATCATAACCGCGCTGTTAGTTGAAGATTTTACGTGGTTCGTATATAGATGGTGGTTACCGCTTGATATTGATCCTAAAAAAGGCTTGTTGATGCAAGCTTCAGACTGGACAACAAGAAACTTGGGTTATATTTCGATACCGCATAGCAGCTTTGTTATACCTTATTGGTACATCATCGCAATTATAGTAGCTGGTGTTTTCTACTACTATTCATTTAAGCGACCCAAATAAATAATCTATCTAGGAAGATATGCTGATGCTAGTTGCTCTGAGTTTCTTATCCACAAACAGAATAAGTTGTTCTCATAGCTATGGTTGTTATTCTATCACAGATATTACAATCTCTGGTACAAGTGGTTTTGACCATTCTACAAAAACACATTGACTAATACAAAGATAACTGTCTATGGGCAAGTCAATACACTATGCCATGGAATAGGGGAACAACAAGAGTAACAACGATAGCAATTGTTGAAACGTTCGGAATTATAATAACACTAATATTGACAACTATGATAATGACTATGCCCCTATTCACAAAAGTAATCGCTCAGCAAGAGAATAATACAGAAGTACAACAAGATACAGAATTCAGAGTCCAAAATACTACTATGTCTATACCAGCTCCAAATGCAAACATAAATAATCAAACTATGCCACATCAAATAGTAATTGCACTTCCGCTAAGACAGGATGGAAAGATTTGGACAGGCACAGCAACATTCACTGCAAGCAAACCAATCGAAATTGAAGTACTTCATAAGTACAATCCCAAAGTCCTACCAGATGCGAAACATGGTGAACCGTATCATGCAAAATGGATTGATGGTATTACGCCAATCGCGCTTTCCACTATGACTATGTTTAGCAATACACCTGTCAGTGTAACTAACTCACCAATAAGTACAGGATCGTTTGTATTTACTGGTAGTGTATTACTTTTCCATAAAACTGATGGACAACCCTTTACAGTAACATATACAATTGATGCAACGGCAAAGTCATTAACTAGGTAATTGAAATAGTAAGATATATCATCGATTCATGATAATTTAATTTTAAGCTAAATTTTTAGTTTTCCATCACTTAATAGATAAAACTGTCGTAGAGCTGAAGAGTTCAAGAATATATTCCGTTTTGTCTCAAGGAGATCATTTAGTTGAGAATTCTTTAATATACATTCTAGAGGATCAACCACGAGAGTATATCGAATGGGATCTGGTAGGAATTCAGAAATAACAGTAAATGCTTCCTTGCGAATAATGTTCTTTTCAGAGGTGTACTCTTATCATTTTGTTGTGCAATATGTGTTGGAGGAGCAATCAATCCTTTTCTGACTTTAGTATCGACAGGATTCACAGAGATTGTGCTTTTATATAAACTAATAGATCATGTCCTGTAATAGGATGATTTTTGTTGGATGTCTAAATCAACTAGCCATTGAGGATCTTCAATTGACAAGTATTTGTATAAACCAACAGCTTTCAATATTTTCCTAAATAAAAGCACCAACAATCTATCGATTCGATTCGAGATATTCAAAACGGCTGCACCTAGCAATTCCAACCAACTATATCTTTTTCAGCGATTATTCTTGTAGGAGTTATTCGTACAAGGATTTCACCTTCAGTACTATTTCTTTTGCCATAAGCTTCTGCATTGTCTTTTCCCATATATCGCTTTGCTATTTTGGTTGCCCATTTAAGGAGCTCGTTTTGGTTAACTTGTTGTATTTTTGCAGTACCATATATTGTCACAAACGAGAATGGTGGTATCTGATCGTCTACGCAAATGCTTACGGTGTTGTTACGTTGAATGTTTCTTGCTTTGACAGACTTACTACTAGTAGTGAAGATGATATCGACTCTGGCGTCATCAGCATTAGCAACATCGTCATCAAGCGTAACCCAAATTGGAACAACATGTGGGCTTCCATCTTTTTTAACTGTTGCCAGCTTTCCTGTTAGCGTACCTTGCATAAGAAATTCCTTAATTTCTTTTTTGGACATCTCTGACATTATATTTTTGTTATTATACTAGGTTTAGAAATATAAGGTGTTTGTAGAAAATAAAAATCTACTCATGCGATAATGCGTTGATTTTAGAAAGATGTATTTCACAGTTGCAAATGAGGATGAACTTGAGAAAACGAAGTCCCACACACTTAACATATGCCAGCCTTCGTTCTTTCCATACACATTAAAAAAATGCACACTGGCTACAATTTAGTACTTGAAGTATTAGATTTTGAAGTTCGAGCAATTATTAATCTTAAGCAATTTAGGTTATGTATGCCATACAATATAATCTCAAAAAGATCGAAGGCGTCTTATGCAGCTATGATATCCTCTTGAAGCACTCATGTACAGCTTATCAGTCACTTCATGAACCAAAACAATTGAATTCTTTTACTCGCGTGAAATTGGATGGCTAAATTATCGTGAACCTAATAAATGCTGGTCAACTACAAAAGTTATCTATTCTTTATGGCTCGATCTTAAAAATACGTCAATACTTTTTTTCCAAACTGTTGTACAAATTCAACTTCATTAGGACTGGTACTGTGTACATAGACTTTTGTAAAACCAACTTTGAAATACTCCTCTATAGGCTTGATACAATCTTCAATTGAAGTAACGATTCTTATATTTTCTTTTACTTTCTGGTCTGGCACTTGTTGCTTCGCTTTTTGTTCTAGTCTTCGTGGGTCATGTATGCTTGTGTCGAATGCATTTTTTAGTAATGTTGCTCGCCAAAACTTTGAAGAATCGAAAGCCTTTTCATAGTCTTGAGAATAGGATACTTTGAATTCTGCTATTTTTTCCTTTGAGTTTTTATTGTTGGTGTCGTTAGTATCATCTTCTCCACTATATTGTCTTGCAGTCTTATCAAAAATATCAAGTATTTTTTGAGATTCCTCTGCTTTCAAAAATGTGATCAAACCGTCAGAATATTTGGCTGATGCTTTTGTAGACTCGGGACCAGCTGCAGCTATAAAGATTGGAATGTAACTATGAGGTGGTGAGTAGAGTTTTGCATTCCTTATCAAAAAATACTCTCCGTTAAAATATACAAAGCCATTGTCGTTTTTTGCTTCTTCGGTACCATCATCGTCATCCGAAGTTCTTTCACTATTATCAGCGTCATTGTCATGATCGTTGTCGTTTTTTGCTTCTTGTTGCCATAATTTTCTTATTATTTGCACGGCTTCGATGACCCTCTTCAACCTAGCCTTCGGTCTTGGCCAATCGAATCCAAGCGGCGTTTCATTCATCGATTCCCCCGTGCCCAATCCAAGTGCTATTCTACCAGGATATAATATGTTAAGCGAAGCGAATGCTTGAGCGATTATAGCTGGGTGGTATCGGAATATTGGGGCTGTCACGCCGGTAACAAATTGCATTCGTTTAGTCCTTTCTGCAGCGGCTGTTATCCATACCCACGAGAAGTTTCCATATGCATTATCATGCCACCAAGGATGAAAGTGATCACTTGTCATAGTAGTTGTAAAGCCATTTTTTTCAGCCTCGACAACAAATCGTAGCAAGTCTTGCATAGAATACTGTTCGTGCGCAGCCCAATAGCCTAATAATGGGTTATTTGAGGTTTTAGAGAATTTATTGTTACTGTCGGTTAAATCATGTTTCATACTTTATTGATGTTAATGTCACAAAATAATTGAAAAATCTTTGTCATGAAACGACGTAGGTTTATGCTATGCGTAAAAGATTGTCTTAGCACAGAGTAGATTGTCATTTTTAGAATGTTATTATAAGCCTTTAAATTCTTGCCGTCAGGTAAAATACGTCGTTGTGTTATGGCAGAGATTCAGAATGAAAGAGTAAAAAATAGTCATAATTGGATACCACAATCTTTTCAAAAATCAGCTGAAGCTATTGCGCAAGATGCGATAAAGCAATCTGTAAATAATAATCAAGTAATTGGACTTGGGAGTGGCCCGATGGCAGCTGCGATCATAAGGGAAATAGGGAAACTATCCGAGGACGTTAAGAAAACCCTGCAATGTGTAGCAAGCTCCACTCAAATAAAAGACGAAGCACTGAATGGAAACCTAAACATAGTCGATCCAAACCGAATTCCAGAAATAGACGTGGTTTTTGATGGAGCAGATCAGGTAGATTCTGATCTAAACATGATAAAAGGCGGAGGTGGTGCATTACTTAGAGAAAAAGTGTTACATTCTGCAGCTAGAACAATAGTAATTACTGCTGAATCGTTCAAATTTGTAAGATCGTTTGATCGCTCGGTTCCTATCGAGGTTCATCCATTTGCTTTATATGTGTTGTTGGACAAGCTTCGATCTCAACTAGGAGTCAAACCCGAACTACGAATGTTAAACGAAGGGTATCCATATGTCACGGAAAATGGTAACTTTATTTTAGACACAACCTTTCAATCAATTCCAGATGTAAAGTGTAAGGAAATCGAATTGAAAAATATTCCAGGAGTAGTTGAAGTAGGCCTTTTTACAAAGCATGCAAGCGTATATTACAAGGCCAACGACAATGGATCGTATGAAACTATAAGATCATGATTCGTTTTCCTCGTGTATGGCCAAGAAGGTAATAAATATTTTCTATAATAAACATGGGATCAAATTTTAGATTCGCAGAGCACATACATTAAATTCTGTATTTTTTGCATGAAACCCTTAATTAATTATTATACCCATGCCTCACCGATGACAAGAGCCATTAAAATTGAAAAGAAAAATTCAGTAAAAACTGCCGTTGTATTAATAATAGGTATAGCATTAATGTTTACTGCTATAGCTACGTCACTAGCGTATTATAATCCGGTAGCTACTGCACAGCAGACAAATCAGACAAATCAGACAAATGCCGGAGGCGCACAGAACAGTACCAGCAATAATACAGGGATTGGAAATGTGAAGACAATTCCAAAAATTGCAAACCTTCCGCCAGGAAACAACACTAAAATCATAATGCAGAACAAAAACATTGCTAACCCAAATACTTTTAAAGCATTCGGGAAGGAACATGGAATTAGAGCGAACACGCCACCAAATACAAGCCAATTGCCAAAGAACATGACTTCTAGCTCGAATAAATAATGGTATGATATCTAGAATTGCCACAGTTCGACGAATACTTCGAGACAATAAATCCTAATCATAATATCTTATTGAATTGATAAGAGCAGGTAAAAAATTTGAACCCGTGATAGTGGAGCTGATGCCATGGACTCTCAACAAAAATATTACATGTGGAAACTGTAGACAAAAAGCAATTTTCTATTTGACTTTCAGAGGATCTCTCCATGGAGTTTGAAGATAACTTTGGATTTAGATGAAATAATCAAAAAAGCTAAACTAACCTTAGAAAAAAATTGGAATGGGAGATTTACAATACCTTCTCCTACTTTATATCCTCATCAGTGGAGCTGGGACTCGGGCTTTATTGCGATAGGAAATTCATACTACCATACTGAATGGGCAATAAAGGAGATCGAGTTTTTGTTTGATGCGCAGTGGAAAAATGGTATGGTACCACACATAGTCTTCAACGAAAACGAAAAAACATACTTTCCTAGTGCAGATTTCTATGAAATAACAAGATCAGACAATGCTCCAACGCATATAGGAACCTCAGGCATGACACAACCTGCAGTTCATGCCATTTCCTGTTATTACATTTACGAAAATTCGGAGGATAAGACTAAGGCTAAAGAATTTCTAAACAGAACATATCCAAAGTTAAAAGCATTTCATAGGTTTTTGATGACAGATCGAGACCCTGAAATGTCCGGTTTGGTCACAATCCTACATCCGTGGGAATCCGGCCTTGATGACTCGCCAAGCTGGGATGAGCCCCTTTCTAGAATAAATATGAATGAAAAAGATTTACCGAAATTCAAAAGATTGGATATAATTGCAGTAGGTGGAGAGTCTGAAACCATTCCAAGTGATTGGGAATATAACAGATTTATTTATCTAATAGAGCTTATGAAGAAAGATAATTATGACCAAAAAAAGATGTACCAAAGATTTCCATTTAAGATAAAAGATATTGTGTTTAGTAGCATATTATATGTTGCCAATAAATACATGCTTAGAATTGCTGACATAATAGGAAAAGAAGAGCAGGATAAAGCTGAAATAAGGCAGTGGATGTCAAGAACTGAGCAAAATTTCTATAAATATTTTTTTCCTTCAGATCAGAGTCAGAAAAAGTTAGGTGCAAATGAACAGAGTCTGTTCTATGATTATGATCTGGTAACGAGGCGACAAATAAAAAAGAAAACTGTAGCATCTCTTATTCCAATTTATACTGGCTTGATACCAAAGGAAGAAGCACAAGTGCTCTTAAGCTGGATAACTCATGCTCATTTTTGCGGGGAAGGAAGTAGTTGTCATGTGCCTACGATTCCAAGCACCGATTTAGAGGTGTCGTACTTTAAACCAATCACCTATTGGAGAGGTCCTGTTTGGATTAACACAAACTGGATGATATGGCTAGGTTTACTAGAATATGGATTTAAACAAGAAGCTGATTTGATAAAGCAAGGTGTATTAGAACTAGCCGAAAATCACGGATTTAGAGAATATTATAACCCATATAAAGGCAAAGGTCTTGGAGGAAAAGATTTCTCATGGAGTGCAGCCTTGGTAATAGATATGATAAATGAAAAAGAAATCAGGATTCCGCCAGATTAGACTCTTTCTTATTCAGACTAACTTCTTCAACTACAGAATATACTTCTGATCTGTCAGATCTATAAAAGTTATGAAAGGTGGTCTTTACTCTCACCAATATTAATCCTATCCCCTTTTTCACAATCTGCTAGTCCAGATCTGCAATGGTAAACTTATCATTCGTATACTATTAGGTCTTCATATTTTCTTAACCCTACTTGTCTCTCTTTCCTTTGCTATATATTCATCCTTTCCAAAAGGATGGCCTCCAAATCCGTGTCTCATTAACGCTATAGATTTGTACGTATCGCTATCTTTAATTCTTGACTTGAATAACTCCATTACTGACTGTGAAATTACTGGAATCGGAATTTCTTTGTTAAGAGCATCTTGGATTAACCAGTTGACTTCACCTGTGTCTTCGATATAGCTTTGGATGTCATCAAAATTTCGCTCCAATAAGCCCTTTTCCATCAATTCAACTAACCATCCTCTTATCACAGAACCATTTGACCAGTTTTTGAAAATTTTAGCAAGGTCTAAATTAAAGCCATTTCCTCCTTGGTGCAGTAATTCAACTCCTTCTCCTATGGCTTGGAGCATTCCGAATTCTATTCCGTTGTGAACTAACTTTACGTAATGACCACTTCCAGGTGGACCAGTGTGCACATATCCATCTTTGTTAATTGATAGTGATATTAGAACAGGCTCTGCGACCTTGATTCCCTCTTCTCTGCCGCCTACCATAAAGCAAGCGCCGTTTCTGGCACCCTCTAACCCTCCACTTGTACCGCAGTCAAGAAAATATATTCTATTTTCACGCCATAGCCGTTTTTCTCTCTCAATTGAGTCCAAATAGAACGAATTGCCTCCATCCATTATTACATCACCTTCCTTCATAAATGGCAATAGTTCATCAAGTACTTGGTCTATAGTATGGCCGGCTGGAAGTGAAAGATATATCAGTTTAGGATCCTTACTTAGATAAGAGATAAAAGGTTTGTAATCTGTAAATACTCTGACGCCTTTACCTTCTATCTCAGACTTTTTACTTCTAGATTTACCTGCAACTTTGATACCTTTATCAAGAGATTGAAGAGCAAGGTTTCCGCCCATCTTACCTAAACCTATTATTCCCAGTTCCAGTCGTTTTTGCTCTGACATTATTTATGCTTGTTTTATGTATGAAAAATATATTATAAATAAATTTAGAGATTTTCACAGGAAACTAAAATACAACATCCAAGGAACCTCAAAATGTAACCTAAAAAGGTTACAGGGTCTCTGCAGAGAGAACTTAACAAAAAATGTATTTGAGAAAATAACCTTATGTTATATCTATGTTATGTTTTTCTCTGAGATGGATATCTAGATCAGATGGGGAATTAAATGCCGTATTGCATATGTCACATCTATATCCTCCCATGGTTTGTTCTGGTGGCATTTATTAGACCGATTAATATGTTGCAACCTACTATTTAGCAATTGAAGTTAGTATTATTTTCATGGACCATCATAAAATATTGCTATTGTCTACTTTTTTCTTCTTTTTCTGCGTGTTTTCTTTTTTTGTTTTCCAGTATAACCCCCAAATGCCAAAAAGTCAATCGTTTGTTCACCGTCATTTATAATAGAATGAGTCGTGTTTTCTGGAATGTAAATAATGTCACCATCTCTTAGTCTGGCCTCTTCATTTCCTATCTTGATCTTGCCGGTACCGTTTATAATATAATATACTTCTTCATGATCCTCGTGATGATGAGGTTCATACGAAAGGCGAGGCTGCAGTTTTGCGAACGAAACATATGTTATGGCCTTTAAGCAACGGCATCGCGGGTCTAGTGCAGGCTCTTCTATATCTCCACTGGTTTTAATTGCTGATGACAGCAACCTCCAATCTACTCCACTTTGATGGGCTATAGTGGGATGAGCATCACGCCAGTTTCTTTTAATAATCATGTTTTGCTCCTTCTTCCTCACTGACAGAATACAATGCGACAGGTTATTTTACTGTTGCATAACAATAATAGTTACCAGTCATACAATATCAAAAGCTAGTGTTCTAGAAGGTGATCCATCAATGCCTTCTAATAAGAGCGGCAAGCAAACCAGAAATAGCCTCTTGCCTATAAGGTTCTTTAACGCCGAATTTAGATTTTCTATTATTCCAACCGAATTTGATAACAAAATCTTATGTGATAGCCCTTGTTTAGATCCATATTGTTCTACGCTGCACGTGTCTATACCTACAGATTTTATTTTGTGATCAACTATCCAATGAGCTGCAGAAGGCTCAAGGTAAGTAAAATTATATTTGATATTTTCGTCTTTCATCCAATGTTCACTAGTACCTGTATAAATTAACAAGATATCACTATCTTTGATCAAATGGGAATAAGCATCAAGCTGAGAACCGGAAATTCCATCTCCAATATTACACGTTTTGGATAAATCTATCACGATGGATTCTCCAACAAACTTGCTAGCAGGTTCTCTATCAATTGTATTTCCACTAACCATAAAATGGCTTTGTGCATCCACATGTGTGCCGCTATGTGATCCCAAGGTTATCTTAGTAACGTTGTAACTGTTCTTTTGTATTGTTGAGGATGGTTGAAAATCAGGCTGCGGGTCACCGGAATATACAGGCATATTTGTACTTATGAGCTGTGTCAAGTCGTAAAATCTTCTTGAAAGTCTGATAGGACTATTTGGCTCATTTCTGCTTCGCATTTTTGCTTTGAACTACTTCACTTTACAACGAATTAAACTTGTCCATCAAATCCTTTTATTATGTCCTGAAAAATGAAAAAAGAACTGATCTAGACATACCGTATTACCCCACAGTGGATGACAAAGGTAGATGCGTTATATTCATTTAAGATTCGATACTAATAGTAATTGTTTGCTTTAAATCAGCGAATCAGAGCTTTAAGAAGGAAGAAGGCAAAATAACTGCTTAAATGTCCACTATCTTCATCCTTTTGCTGCTATCTTGTCTCATCATTGTTCGCCCATTCTTTCTAGAATTATCTTCATTGCTTTTTGTCAACCTCTTTTTTTTCTGCTGCGGCTTGTACCTTATGGTCTTGCTCTTTTACTTTATGACCTTGTCTGCCTCCTGCTGCTTGGCCCATCTGGTCTTCTTCTGCAAGAAGTAGCTGCTTTTTGATCATAGCCACATCAGGGGTGTATATTAAATCCATTGTCCAATCTCCCATGACTTTGAGCTTCTTCTTGATGGTTGGAAGATTGCTGAGATAATATGTACGCCATATCCACCATGCGATAAACCCGTGTAACCTAATTCCAAATAACGTGGCTACACCAGTTCTCTTTCCAATTTCAGCCATCATACCTTTTGTTTTATAATCGAATTTTATCTTCTTGTCTTGTTTACCTTCAATATCATAGATAATGTTCTTTGCTGCAATCTTTGCTTCCCTTACTGCATGTTGCGCTGTAGGAGGGTAAGGCTTTCCTGTATGTGGATTTGTTATAGATGCACAATCACCGAGTGCGTAAACTTGTCTTTCATATCCCTTAACTTCTAAAAAGTTGTTAACTATTATTGCATGTCTTTTGTCATGTTCACAAGATAGGCTTGCAATAAGGTCACTAGGAGTCACACCAGCAGCCCAAATAAGGGTGTGGCATGGTATAACTACACCATCATCTAATTTAGCGCTAGTAGCTGTGGCTCCTGACACATGCTTATTCATTATAAATTCAACACCTTTTGCCTTTAATTTTCGCAGGGCCCATTCTCCCAGCTTCTCATCAACTTGTTCTAAAATCTTGTCAGTTGCACTTACAAGTATGACTCTTACATCTGACATGTAGATGTTTTTGTAATACGACCTTATCGTCTCTCTTATAAAGTCATTTATTTCACCTACGGTCTCAACACCATTGAATCCTCCACCTACTACTACAAATGTCAATAAGCTCTTTGTTAATTCTCTATCAGTTTGCTCAACATTTGCTTGCTCTAATATACTCAGAATATGATTCCTCACTGCTATTGCATCGTCTATGCTTTTCATAGTAAAGGAATGTTCTTTTACATCATTCATACCAAAAAATCTCGTTTCGCTTCCGAGTGCGATAACCAGATGGTCGTACTTTAGAGTATGTTGATCCCATCTGGATGGTTCAGAAAGCTTACCTATCGGATGTCTTATAACAACCTGTTTATTTTTGAGATCGATTGTGTGTACTGCAGCCTCATAAAAATTAGCCTTACTGCAAAAGGATCTTACAGGTGTTACTATATGCCTGACCTCTATCATTCCTGATGCTACTTCTGGGAGCATAGGGGTAAATAGGATAAAGTTATCCTCGCTTACAAGCGTGATTGTCACATTGTCTTTGTTTTTAAATTTCTTTTGTAGTCTCTTTAATACTTCTATCCCTGCAAAGCCACTACCCAAGATTACGATATGTTTTTTGCCATGATTATAATCATTCCCAGAAAACGATGGATGTGCAACAGTGTTAGCAGTACCATTAGTCTGTGTTATATTCCTAACAGAAGCTGATGTGCCTTTTGCATTTTCAGGATTATTATTATTATTGTTATTGTTATTATTGATAGCGTCATCACCACTCTTCTTGTCTGTCTTTTTTTCCATTCCTTTAGTCCACATGATTATAGCCCCTTGGCTCTGATGTTTCTGTCCGTTGGATTTGCAAAGATTCGTTTGGTTTGATTATTTGCACCGCGTTCATCCATGCTATAAATTAGAGTATTTGACCTAAAAAATAGATGCAATAAGATGCAATTGATTGAACTCATAGCCAGACAACTCCAAAAAATGGAAAACCCAAAACTTGAGTACACTCCATGAAGGGCAACAAGGACCGCATGTTCTGTTCCTCAATGGTTTTTCCTATCTTGCATCTTATTTTGTTCTATATAGCTTATAACATGGTCTATGGCGGTTCTAACCGTACAAATGCCTGTTCTAAATGGGTAAGATCCTCCACCGTGGCCTGTTTTAGGATTTACCCACTCATAAAATGTTAATGTATGTAATTTATCCGCTGAGGCTAATTTGGAAAGAAGAGCATCGCATTCATCAAATCTACTGAATCTGCTCCGCGCAAGTATTTCTATTCCTGTAATCCAAGGCCAAAAAGTTCTGTTGTGGTAAAAATAAGGCTTCAGATGCCATGGGCCTGAACTTTTCAGTAGGGTTTCTACATTTGTTGGCCAACCATCTAGCCAGACTCTATTTGAAATAGCATCCAAAGTATTATGCGCTCTGTCTAGAAGTTGGTCCAAGTTCTTGAGTGGATATATATCCTTTTGTTGTTTCAGGGGATGGCCCTCTTGCCGTTGTTGGTGTTGGTGGTTTTGACTCGTTATTAGTAAGTCAGGATTCATATGTATTGGTTCGTGAGTTCTGAGACTGTCGCTATTTGTATTTTCGCTAATGGCTACCAGGTACAGCGAAACATCCTGAGTTATGGTCCTATAAGGTCCACCTATATGATGAGATTGCTGTATATCTATATACGAGCCATCATTTTCAGACCACAATTTTTTTTCTACTGCGGAGATAGTTCTGGTTGCGAGTTTGGTCATCCTTTCAGATTCATTATCGTTATTTAGCTCTGATAATAGATAGGAAAGGTTGTTTAAAGCAAGAATCATACATGCTTGGCTATATACTATCTTTCCAGCTCTGAGACCAGTATCCATCCAGTCTTCATTATGATTTTGTTCTAGCAGTCCATCATCATCAGTATCTCTACTAAGTAGATGATCAATTGCTTTAAGCATACTGGGCACTATAAAGTCGATTACATTGGTATGCTCGGTCATCGACTTTGCTTCTGATATGTAGTAATTGCTATTATTGTCATCGCTGGATAGTGATGATGATGATCGATGGTACTGTTTAGCCCGTGTCCTTATAATCTTGGTAAGAATCCAAGATGTAGTACTTATCATCAAAGCAGTAGAATCGATGTCAGGATTAAGTCCATAGACTTCACTATATCCGGTTTGATACATTGTTGTAGGAAGAGCTCCTACAAACAGCTTTTGTTTATCCTCTTTTGCAATGGCTGGTTTGTAATTCATCTCTGGTGAGCCTCTTCCATAGATGATCTTCTCCTTGCCAGGAACTATTTGATGAGACCATATTGTAGAAATCTGCTGCAGAACCCCGTGAACATTTCCAGAGTGAAACCAGCTTCTAAGTATGAATGATGCATCTCTAGACCATATGGCTTGGTATATCCCGCCTGGATTCACTCCTTGAAGCGCGTGTTGTTCAGTATCTTTCATGAACTGATGTGCCCTAGCTACAAAAGATTTTACAAAAGACGATGATGGTAATTGTTGTCGTTGATGCGAAGAAGATCCACGATCGTTCCGTTTATTGTTAGTATTTGCAGACATTATTTTTGATGCAATGTCAACAATCTTTATCATTCTTATGCCTTATAGAATATAGAGACTAGAACAATGTCAAATACCAGAATACCGTAAACGGTTAATATCTATAAGGACCAATTCCAAATGGAAAAACAAAATGAACTTTTCATCAACCGGAGATTCTCCCTCGTCTACTTCAGAAGTAGTGGATACACAAGATGACCCGGTACAATGCCGCAAATGTGGGCGACAATTTGACGACATGGCACAGATGCAGAGACATATGCTAACAGAGCATATACAAAGAGGAGACATCCCAAGCTGAGAACATGGGAAGTTTGAATACGCAAATATGACAATGTTAGCATCGATAAATATGCGATTGGAAGATGCCCACTTGTTTGCTTATAGCATAGGGAAGATTATAGATAGAGGCAAAAGAGATGCAGAATATTGATTATTAATAAAGAAGACAATGGAATGAAGTCTAGAAATAAAAATATTCAACAAGAGTTCCCGATTGATTTTACATCGGGATAAACTAAAAGTGTATGATGTGAAATGGTTTTTGATGATTTTCCTTTCTGGATACGTTTTGCTCACTTTATTAATATAATTTTTATCACTTTACTAATTCGAAGTGGTATAGAAATACTCAGTGCACTGCCAAAGTTGTATTGGCACGACCATTGCAGGCCTGGAACAGAATGGATCAAATTCACAAGAAAACGAATGCCTGAAGACAAAATGTGGATATCACTAGATGAAGAAGAATCATTCTCGTCTTGGATCGCGTTACCAGGACGCAAGAATCTTGGGCTAGGACGGCATTGGCATTTTTTTTCTATTACCTTTTGGATAGCAAATGGCGTAGCATACTATGTATTACTCTTTACTAGCGATGAATGGCAGCGACTCATTCCAAACTCTTGGTCCATAGTTCCACAAGCATTCCATGATATGATGTTATATGCATCATTTCATTTTCCCCCAGCTGGTCATCCCTACAATGCCATACAACAACTCACGTATTTTGTGGTAGTCTTTTTTCTCGGTCCATTTATGATTGCAACAGGAGCTGCTATGTCTCCTGCAATTGACGCCAGATTTCCACGATATCCAAAGATATTCAGGGGCAGACAGGTCGCGAGAAGTCTACACTTTTTAGGAATGGTTGCATTTCTTTTATTCATTATTATTCACTTGACAATGGTCATGGCGGAGCGATTCGCAGATAACATGGGGAATATTGTGTTAGGACATGCCACCAGCTTTGGAGTTGCAGCTGGCTTATTTGGCCTTTTTGTCATTTCGGTCATAGCCGTTCATCTTTGGGCTACAAGAAGCTCACTGAGAAGACCTAGGCTGATTCAAAATGCCCTTGATATTGTACTTGTTCCGGCTAAATGGATTCTATTTCGTAAGGCTGCATCCAAACAACAACTTCCAAAGTCAGAAGTATCGTCTTTCTTTAGGATAAATGGCTATCCTCCAGAGACCAAAGAATACAAACAGCTTTTGGAAAATAATTTTAGTAGCTGGAAGCTAAAGGTGTATGGGCTAGTAGAAACAACCCTAGAACTCTCGCTCACCGATCTCTATTCTATGCGGAAACAAGCACAAGTTACAGAACACTACTGTATCCAAGGTTGGACTGCTGTAGCAGAGTGGGGAGGGGTCCCCATGCAGTATATTATATCTTTATGCAAACCTTACAAAGAGGCACGCTATGTTGTATACCGTTCTTATCAATACACTGGCGGAGACGAATTCTATGAGGTATTAGATATAGAGATAGTGAAGCATCCGCAAACAATACTTGCCTATGAGATGAACGGTGAACCAATAGACATTGGACACGGTGCTCCTGTTAGGCTAAGAGTAGAAACTCAATTAGGCTATAAGATGGTAAAATGGCTCAAATCAATTGAATTTGTGAGTGACTACAAGGACATTGGCAAGGGACAGGGTGGACATAGAGAAGATCATATGTACTATAGTCCGCGTGCAGGAATCTAAAAAATAAGATCTTTATCTCAATTCATATAGAAATACGAATAATAATGAGAGTACAGTAATAGTAATAATAATAACGTCATGCCACAATTTTGAAGCCTACGATAAAACATTAACGCATGTAAAACTCTGCTTTATTACGATAGAATGTTATATGGAATACGTCTGAACCAAAGCATTAGAAGATAATCAAGGAGATACTTTACTGTTATCAGATGGTCACTCATTTGTATAAGAATATGTATTAGATGGTACATAACAGATCCATGTCTGTCCACAGTGATAGCCGTATATACCATTTGGCTTTGATGCGTTTATCTTGATGGATTATTAGATGTAAAACATAAAATCAATAACTACCATCGAGGTAAGTTCTCTACCTAAATAGGATGTTTTGACCTTTAATTATTGTTGCTAACATACAACAAATTGTTTAAAGAAAATGAAAAGATACATAGTTTGAAGATGTTGCATCCATCATTCCTTTGTATATCATCCTCCACCTAACCGTCCTAGTATAAACGCAACTGCAAAGCCTGCCATAGCAGCAAGACCTATTTTACTTCCACCTTCTTCAAAGGCTTCTGGTATCATAGATTCAGCCAGCATTACGAGAATTGCTCCTGCAGCAAATGATATTGCTACGGATATAACAAATGGACTTGCCTTGGAAAGTACTGCAAATCCTATAGCTGTTGATACGGTACCTATTACCACAGCAATTGACCATAGCATAAGTATGTACTTTTTGCTTCTTCCATTTGATTTCATTCCTTCTGTGGAAGCTAGACCTTCGGGGAAATTTGAGATAAAAATTGCCGCTATAAGAACTACATTTACTGCTCCTCCTGTTACCAAGGAAATGCCAAGAGCCATATTTTCAGGTATATTGTCCATGACCGAACCGACAAGCAATGCTAATCCAGATGCGGATTTTCCACCACCAGCATTGTCTCCATGAGATCTCTTTCTTTTCCTTACGGCGCCAGTATCACCATCCGAATTTGACTTTGACTTTGATTTTCTATCAAGTATATGATTTGCTACACTATAAGCAACTCCCCCCAAAATGAACCCAATTACAACTGGTGGTATAGATTGTGACAAGGAGAATGCTTCCTCTACAAGAGAAAAGGTTAATGCAGCCACTAATACCCCGCTTCCAAATGCCATGATTGCAGCAATGATACTTTTTGGAAGACTAACAAATAATGCAACTATACATCCGATAACTAAAGGAATGCTTGCAATAAAACCCCATATAAGCGATTCAAGTATGGTATGCGAAGAAATTGCGGCTACTCACCTTCTTTATCAATACTTCATATTTTATTAATATGTTCAAACTACATGCACCTATAGGCAATCATTTGTAATCAAATGTGTAATGTCCAAGTAATTCCTTTATAGAGAATGTTGTACAACATGTAAGTACGTTGAATCATACAATTCAAAGCGACGATAACGATAACGACAAAGGCAAAAATAGCGAAAATAAAAACAAGATCGCAGTTGTAACTGGGTCTAGCGAGGGAATAGGAAAAGCTATAGCTGTCGCCTTTGCCAGATCTGGCGAATACTCTGGCATAGTAGTCAACTCACGAAAATTAGAAGAAGCCCAGCGAGTATCTGATGAAATAAAGGCTCTTGGTTGCAATTCCATTGCAATTCAAGCTGATGTATCAAAAGAACAAGACTGTATTGGGCTAATTGAAGAAACCGTTAGACAATATGGAAGAATAGACGTATTGGTAAATAATGCTGGAATTCAAAAAGATGTACCTTTTGAGCAAACGACCATTGAAGAATGGTACAAGATTATAGGCGTTGACCTGACAGGTCCATTTGTATGCAGTAGAGAAGCCATTAAACATATGGAAAAGCAGCATCGACCAAACGGTGGATGTATAATAAATATTTCGTCAGTTCATCAAACCATACCTAAACCTCACTATGTGCCATATGCGACTTCAAAAGCTGGCATAGAAATGATGACAAAGACGATGGCACTAGAATTAGCCAAAGACAACATAAGAGCTAATCTGGTAGCACCAGGAGCTATTGAGACTAACATGAACAGTGAGTTAAAAGAGGATAAAGAGATGCTTGAAAAAGTGTTAAACCAAATTCCTGTCAGGAGGATAGGTAGTCCAGAGGAAGTTGCAAATGTCGTGGAATTCCTAGCCTCCGACAAGGCCAGTTATGTTACTGGCACCACATTTTATGTTGATGGGGGAATGGTATTATATCCTAGTTTTGCTTTATGAAAGCAGAATCGAGACACGGTATTCACTTCATCTGTCTTCGGCAAAAAGAATCATTATGTGTCACTTATCGAGAATAATACTCACGAATATGATACAAGCATACGAATACTATCAGAAATCTATACTGATATAAGCGTGTACTGACATGGGTATATTGAACTGCAATGTATTTTCACGATATAACTAATGTAAATGGAAATCACAAGACATATTCTACTTCAGTAACCTTTCGTTTTGACTCAGAGAATATTGAAAAAATGCGGCATCAGGCATCTGGTCGCGGAATAAGCATCAACTCCCTTATGAATCAAATTGTAAAGGAATATTTTGAATGGCACATATTCGAACCTAAAGTAGGATTTGTGTCTATTCTAAAACCAGTCGTCAAAGACATTTTTACAAAAATGAGCAAAGAGCAGATAATTCAAATTGCGTCAAATTCAGGTAAAGAAGAAGTACGAAATGCTGTTTATTTTATGAAAGGAAGAACCGATTTGGATTCCTTCTTGTCGTGGTTTGAAGCAAGAATGAAAAACTCGTCCATACAGATTAGTCATACATTCGACCGTCGAACCATGACTCACACATATGTTGTAAAACACGATATATGTGAAAATTGGTCTTTATATTTAAAGCAGATAATAGAATACATATTCAATGAAGTTTTGGAAAGAAGAGTAGAAGTTATTCTATCAAATACTACATTGACATTTGAGTTTGGAGACAATATTGTTGGGTAGTAGGAATTTACCTACCTAATACAAGCTCAGCTGTCAAAGATAGTGCAAGGCCAATTGCAGAATAAGCCCGCTTGCTCAAAAACCTGGCTTAGGCCGGTTTCCCCATAAGGAACACCAATAGAAACAATACTTAGAATACTGCAAAAAATTTAGAGACGATGAAAAAGAAAGGCTAAAACGTCTTTACAAAGCTAAAACGGCAATATGGTAACAAGTAAAAATAATGACTTTGGCACCAGTGTTCGTATAGAATCCGATTCATTAGGTAGTATAGAAGTTCCAGCAAGCCATTACTGGGGCGCTCAAACACAGCGATCACTTCATCACTTCTCTATTGGGGATGATGAGATGCCCAAAGCTGTTTATCATGCATATGGATATATCAAGAAAGCCGCAGCAATTGTAAATGCTGCAGAAGGTATATTACCAAATGATAAGGCACGATATATTATCAAGGCTGCCGACGAAGTCATAAGCGGTAGTCTTGATACCGAATTTCCGCTTTATGTCTGGCAAACCGGGTCTGGTACACAAACAAACATGAATGTTAATGAAGTAATCTCGAACAGAGCAATAGAGATGGCTGGTGGAAAAATAGGAACAAAGGATCCGATTCATCCAAATGATGATGTCAATATGTCTCAGTCATCAAATGACACATTCCCGACGGCCATGCATATTGCAACTGTAATGGAGTTGGTGAATCATCTTATTCCAAACGTAGAGGCCCTGATTAACGCAATGTGGGACAAGGCATTGAAGTGGGTTGATGTAATTAAAATTGGTCGTACCCATCTGCAGGATGCAACACCTCTTACATTAGGACAAGAATGGTCTGGATATGTATCGCAACTCAAAGATGCTCTTGATATTATTAAAATATCAATGCGAGAGTTATACAAACTTGCAGCCGGAGGTACAGCAGTGGGTACGGGCCTCAATTCGCCTCCAGGATTTGGCGCCAAAATTGCATCAGAGATCGCTCGTCTTACAGGCCAACCATTTATTACTGCTCCAAACAAGTTTGCTGCACAAGCATCACTTGATCCTATGGTTAATGCAAGTGCCTCTCTTAGATCACTTGCTGTAGCGCTTATGAAGATTGCAAATGACATTCGATGGTTAGGATCAGGCCCTCGTGCCGGTTTACATGAACTTAATCTACCTGCAAACGAACCTGGGTCTTCAATAATGCCCGGAAAGGTTAACCCGACACAAGAGGAAGCTATGATAATGGTTTGCATTCAAGTTATTGGAAATGATACTGCAGTAGCTATTGCTGGTTCACAGGGTAATTTTGAGCTAAACTCAATGCGACCTATCATCATAAAAAATGTACTTCATTCAGCAAGCATTTTGGGCGACGCATGCGAGAAGCTACGCAGATATAGTATAGAAGGAATAACAATCGATGAAGATAGAATCACCAAATATGTAAATGAATCATTAATGCTTGTGACAGCTCTCAGTTCAGTGATTGGTTATGATAACGCATCTGCGATAGCTCATAAAGCATTGAAACATAATATGAGTCTGAGAGAAGCTGCAATATCCAGCGGGTATATTAATGCAGAGGAATTTGACAAGATGGTTGTACCGCAGAAAATGGTGGGAAACCCACATAAAGACTTAGGTATTACCTCATAGAGTCTGTTGGGCCTTGACTTTGAATAATTATATAGTAATATTATATAATATTTGTAGATGTTTTACTGTCTCCAAGATATAGATATTGTATGAATCTATGGCTTTTGTTTGACCCTACAAGATGATGTTATAAAGGTACACCGGATGTTAAGGGGCAAGATCGAAGTACAATCTAGAATCCCCATTGATAGCTTAAAAGAGGAAGAACAAGAATCAAATGAATCTAAAAAACAACGAAAAAGAGAAGGAGAAAAACAAGAAGCTGAAAGCATACTAGATCTGATATACACTCCAGGTGTCGCGCATATTGCCAAAGAGATAAGTAAAAACGATGAATTAGCATACAAATATACCTCAAAATGGAACAATGTAGCTATCGTTTGTGATGGATCAAGAATTCTTGGACTAGGCAATATTGGACCAAAAGGCGCAATTCCTGTCATGGAGGGAAAGGCTGTTTTATTCAAAGCCTTGGGTGGTATCAATGCTTTTCCATTATGCCTAGCTACCCAAGAAAAGGAGGAGATAATCAACTTTGTTAAGGCTGTCGAGCCAGTATTTGGTGCGATAAATATAGAGGACATCGCATCTCCAAAAGTACTAGAGATAATAGAGCGGCTTCAACATGAATTACCAATACCTGTATTTCATGACGACCAACACGGTACAGCAGTCATTACGTTGGCTGCGCTACTTAATGCTACCAAACTGATAGGTTGAAAAAGATTAGATGATGTAAAGATCGTAATAGCCGGAGCGGGTTCGTCAGGCTACGGAATATTTAAGATATTGCATAAAGCAGGATGTAAAAATATAATTGTACTTGATAGTAGATGGGCGTTATATAAAGGCAGAAATGACGGAATAGACAATCCATTTAAAAAAGAGATAGCGGATAAGACGGATGTTGACAAAAGATTAACCGGAGACCTAGAAACGATAATTAAAAATGCTGATGTGTTCATTGGAGTATCAGGTAAGGAAGGCCTCCTAACACCCGATATGATTAGATCGATGAGCAATGAACCAATAGTTTTTGCGCTAAGTAATCCAAAACCTGAGATACTTCCCAATGAAGCATTGGAGGCTGGAGCAAGAATTGTGTCAACTGGCCGTTCAGATTACGTAAATCAAGTCAATAATGCATTGGTATTTCCATATATGATTCGTGGCTTGCTTGATAATAGATTCCGAAATATTACTAAAGACATGCTTATAGCTGTATCATATGCAATTGCGGAAATAATAAAGGAGGATTCGCTAAAAGAAGACAACATTATACCCAAACTAAACGATCCTGCAGTTATATACTATTAACGTTCTGTCATTGGATTGATAGATCCCTATTTTGAAATGTCTTTTTTCCGAATGACATTCATACATTTTCATTTTACTAATAATGCCTTTCTACAGGAGCATAACGTGTGAAGGTAACAGGAAACCAAGTTAAGGTAGGATCGCTGCTGGCGTTATCATAATTTCCTGTAGCAGAGCCATTGTAGTACACGAGAGTATGCTTTAAGAAATTAATATCATCACGCTTTGGATATTCATTCATTGCATGTGCACCTCTTGTCTCATGACGACTCAAAGCACTCATCAAAACTACTTCTGCAGTTCTTAACATGGAATCTAACTCCATCACATTTGTAAAATTAGTATTGTATTCTTTTGCCTGATCAGATACATGTGTCCAGGTCTCATTCTTTAATTCTCTTATCTTCCTTAAACCTTCTGATAAATCTTTTTCATTTCTAAAAATATGAGCTTTGGCGTCCATAGTATCTGTTAACTCCTGCCTTACTTGATAGGGATTCATTTGTCCCTTACCTCGAAAGATCCGATCATATATTCTCTTTTCTTCTTCTAGAACTTGTTGTTTTGAGCTTGCATCTGATATGCTTTTTTGAGTCAAAGCATACTCCGCGGCTAGCTTACCTGTTATTGTTCCCCATACCAAGCATTCCCCAGTCGAATTTGCTCCAAGGCGGTTTGCGCCATGGGTACTGTTGCATGCTGCTTCGCCAGCAGCCCACAAGCCTTTCATCTCAGTAGCACCATCAATGTTTGTGTGTATACCACCCATCATATAATGGCACACAGGCCTAATCTCTATTGGTTCATTAACTATGTCAATACCGGAGAATTTAAGCCCAATTTCCCTTATACCTCCTAATCGCTCTCTTATAAAATTAGCTCCAAGATGTGTCACATCAATCTTTAGACAATCAACGCCTGATTCATGCTTGAATCCTTTTCCCTCTTGTATCTCCCTCATCATGGCACGTGACACGACATCTCGTGATGCAAGTTCTAAAGCTTTGGGAGCATATCTTTTCATAAATCTCTCACCTTTATTGTTGATAAGGTGACCTCCTTCTCCCCTTGCTCCTTCTGTGATTAATATTCCTGATGGTAATATGCCTGTTGGATGAAATTGTACAAACTCCATATCTTTTAGAGCCAATCCAGCACGATATGCCATATCAAGACCATCAGGGGTAGAAGAATATGCGTAAGTAGAAAAGTTGTAAATTCTTCCAGCTCCGCCTGTACAAATTATTCCTGCAGGTGCAATGAACTTAAAAAAGTTGCCAGTTTTGATCTCTATGGCAGTAACGCCACAAAATTTTTTGGTATTGCCATTATTGTGATCTTCATCTGTAAGAATTGATGTACAGAACCATTCGTTGTAAAAGTGAATATTATCGTATTTGAGCGATGTATCATATAGTGTTTGCATTTCAAAGAATCCAACCTTATCTTGGGCATAAGTAGCCCTCGGATATGAGTATCCTCCAAACCATCGTTGATCGATTCTCCCGGTCTGTCTCCTAGACCATGGCATTCCCCAGTGGTCTAACTGATATATCTCATATGGCATATTTAGTACTAGACGTTCAACTACATCTTGGTCAGCAAGAAAATCGCTTCCTTTAATAGTATCATAAATGTGAGATTCTAAACTATCACCTTCTTCTTCAAATATTACAGCCGCTGTTCCACCTTCTGCGGATACGGAATGTGAACGCATAACCTGAACTTTTGAAATTACTGCTATGCGTAGCTTCGGATCTGTAGCTGCTGCTGAGATCGCTGCTCTTAACCCAGCAATTCCTGAGCCAACAATTATAATATCATAATATATGGCGTCCGTCAACTATTGTGACCTTACCTTCTAATATATTTAGTGATCTTTCACAAACAAAAACAAAGGCCTCAACATTTTAATCTGAAACAAGCTTGCCACTATCTTTCAGAATGATTTCTTGGTATAAAATCTGCGGGGCCCTAATAGGTGAACGATTCTGCAATATATTAATAGGCTTGAAGACATTGCTCGCATTTTCATGCTTTTGGTCTGTTTCTAATATAATACTGCTATTCATTGATCTCATGCGTTGTACACATTGAATATTAGTCTGAGACAGCAAAAATTCTGCATTCTTGTTTAAGTATATTTATTTAGAATTAACGCATTCAACAATTTTACTCTGATATCTAACACACTCAATTACCATCGTTTACGATAAGACCGGGTTGATTGCAAAATATTGCAAATACACCCTACATCGTAATATACTATGTGGATGAGCAACTTGTATAGATGAGAGCAGCGCAAATAATTAAACCAAACGAATCTTTGCAAATCCAACGGACAGAAACACCAAAACCAAAGGGCTCACAAGTTCTCATAAAGATACTTTCATCAGGAGTTTGTCATAGCGATATTCATTTGTGGCAAGGAGGATATGAGGGTCCTGGAGGTCAATTTCTAAAGACTACTGATAGAGGAGTAAAGTATCCTATTACTCCTGGTCATGAAATAGCCGGAACTATCGAAAGTATGGGAGACGAAGCAGAAGCACGAGCAGGTACGGCGTTTAATGAGGAAAATCAAAAGGTTATCGTATATCCATGGATAGGTGAAGGATTATGTCCTGCATGTAGAATTGGACAAGAGAATTTATGCGATAAACCTAGGTCATTGGGGGTGTATACTGACGGAGGATATGCAGACTATGTGTTGGTTCCTAGTTACAAATACCTGGTTAAATTAGACGAAGATATGGATTTAGATGCAAGCGCTACATTATCTTGTTCTGCACTCACTGCATATGGAGCAGTAAGAAATGCAAATCTAAATCCATATGATAATCTTGTTGTTGTTGGGGCTGGAGGTTTGGGATTGATGGCCATACAACTTGCTAAGGCAGTCACAGGAGCCAATGTTATTGCATTGGACTTAGCCGATCAAAAATTAGAAGTTGCAAAAAAGAATGGTGCTGATAGCACCATAAATTCAAAGAAAGAAGATCCTGTTAAAGCTATAATGGAATTAACTGATAAAATGGGTGCAGACGCGATAATTGATTTTGTTAATGCATCAAAAACAGTGGAAGCTGATATGCAACTGCTAAGACGGCGAGGTAAACTAGTTCTCGTAGGATTATTTGGTGGTGAACTGAAACTTAACTTAATTTCAATGCCAACTAGAGCCTACAACCTAATCGGGTCATATACTGGAAGTATTAGTGAAATGGTGGAGCTTGTATCTTTGGCAAGGAGAGGAGTAATAAAACCTGTCATTTCAGAACGGTTTAGACTCGAGCAAGCTACTGAAGCACTGTCTAAGTTAAAGGATGGAAAAATTACAGGCAGAGGGGTGATTAATCCATAATGAGTTCATCATCGGCAACAACTGAAACATCAACACAAGCAAAAGAAAAACAACAACAAAAAGGCAGGATAAGTACAATAAATCCCGCAACAGAAGAGATCATCAATCAGTATGAAATAATGGTTAAAGAGCAGATCAATGAGAGGCTCGAGAAGGCACAAAAAACATTTGAAGAATGGAAAAAGAATCTTAACAAAAGAATCGATTGTCTTCATGATCTTGCAACGGAGCTCAGAAAAAACAAAGAAAACCTTGCTAGAGCAGCCACAAAGGAAATGGGTAAGGCCATAAAGGAATCAAGATCCGAGATCGAAAAATGTGCCTGGGTAGTAGAATATTATGCTGACAATGGCCCTACATTTATGAAAGAAGACGTCATTAATACAGATGCAAGGAAGAGCCTAGTCGCATTCCAACCTATAGGTGTCATTGGAAGCATAATGCCTTGGAACTTTCCTTATTGGCAGGCCCTTAGGTTCGCATCTCCTTCCTTAATTCTAGGTAACACTGTGGTTCTAAAACCAGCCAGTGCTACTATGCAATGTGGTATTGAAATAGAGAATAGCTTTAACAAGATTGGAGCTCCAGAGGGAGTTTTCCAAACGCTAATTGGAGATTCTAGTATTGCAGAGACACTTATAGATTCTGATAATATTAGCGCTATAACATTTACAGGAAGTGTTTCGGTAGGAGGAAAAGTTGCACAAAGGGCTACATCTCAGATAAAGAAATGTGTGCTTGAACTTGGTGGCAGCGACCCTTTCATAGTATGTGAGGATGCAGATATTGATAAAGCATCAAGTGGGGCAGTTAAGGGAAGATTCATAAATTGTGGACAAAGTTGCATAGCATCAAAACGGTTTATTATCCTCAAAAAAGTGGCAAACGAATTCATAGAAAAATTTGTACAGAAAGCTGAAAGACTAAGAGTAGGAGATCCATTGTCTGATGATACAGACATGGGTCCATTAGTGAATAACACTGGATTGGAGAATATTGAAGATATAGTCGAAGAATCTGTTAAAAATGGTGCCCACATACTTACAGGTGGTGAAAGACTCGGTAAAAGAGGCTATTTCTATAAACCAACAATTATCAAAGATGTGTCTCGCGCTATGCGAATAGCACAGGAGGAGGTCTTTGGTCCTGTCGCACCGATAATTACAGTCGATAGCGAAGATGAAGCTATAACACTTGCAAATGATACAGAATATGGACTTGGTGCAAGCATATGGACACAGGATCTTGACAGGGCGGAGAGATTGTCAAATGAAATACAATCTGGTCTGGTGACTGTCAACAACATTGTTGCATCTGACCCAAGAGTTCCGTTTGGGGGCGTTAAGAAAAGTGGATTTGGACGGGAGCTGTCCACATATGGCATGATCGAATTTGCTAACATTAAATCTGTCAGATTCTACGATGAGCTGGTGGACCATCATCATGTCGAATAGTACAACTAATAGAAGCAATAACATGGAAGATAGGCGATATAATAATTGCAGTTGACGGACATCCTGTAAAGCAAATTGATGATATAATAAATTATATTGAATCACAAAAGAATGTAGGAGATAATATCAAGCTTACAGTAAATAGAAATGGACAGATAATGGATCTAACAGCAACTTTACAAGCTAGGCCAAGTGCGATTCCACAAACACAACAACAGCAGCAACTAAGTAATTTGGTCGTGTTGTATTACATACATATCATATTGTCATATTGTTGTTGAACTAGTATTAGTCTAAAAGTCCATTTAGTCATTTTATACAATGCCACTTCTTCTAGATGTCAGTAGCATAAATTCATCTATCTTGAACCAAACTCTCGGCATATGGACCTGTTACTATGTGTTGATCGAGGTAGTTAAGTTCTACTAGCAGCAGGCCACATACAATGTATATATTTCACAGCAGATACAGAGCATACTTTCCTCTGTTTAATTCTTCCTCATCACCATCTAAAGTTACTATATAAATATTGTTGCCTAAAATAAAAACAGAGTATTATTGTTATGTTGCTGGAAAAACGAGGGCACGCTTTTGCAAATGGATGTGGTAGAGTGCACATTTTTTCCTAACACATATACTAGCAGACTACCAAATGTTATTTAATATGCAAAGCCAACATAACAAAAGAGTTATGATAGGCTGAATAAAACATTAGGCATATAATTTAGCGAATTTCATGCTTAAATATTATGAATACTACTAATTATGTACAATATCCACATTGGATGAGAGTTCTGATTTAACAAAAGAGACCACAAATGATAATAATAGTAAATCTTCGACAAATGGATCTAAATATTCCTATGACATGATAAATGAAGGCATAGTAGTAGGCCAGAATATTGCCAAGATTTCCGTTATCACTCTAGTTAGCCTAGGAGTTATCGAGCTTTTAATTGGATATGTAAGCGGTAGTGTTGTTGTAGTTGCGGATGGAACTGACTCATTATCTGACGCTATGATATCATTCATTGTATTGATTGGGCTGAGAATTGCACACAAACCTGCTGATAGGAAGTTTCACTTTGGATATCATAAGGTTGAGAGTCTCGCGGCATTGATTGCTGCAATGGGAATGGTAATAATGGGATCAATTATCATTTATAATTCATATCAATCGTTACTACATCCGCATGAGATAAAGCACTCTTTTTTGACTATGATTGTTTTAGCGGCTGCAAGCGGTATATCACTACATAGAGCCTTTCAAATGAGAAAAATTGCTAATAGATATGATATACTTTCGCTAAAAACAGATGCTAAGAATTCAATAAAGGATGGTCTTGGTTCTATCATTGCATTCTTTAGCGTATTGATATCTTCTCAATTTGGATTTTTGCAAGCAGATGCTATAGGTGGTATAATAATTGCAGGGTATATATTCTCCGTTGCATATGTTTCAATCAAACGTACGTCTCTTATTCTAGTTGATTCATGGCAAGATCCACAGGTAACTGACCTTATAAGAAAAACTATAGAACAGAAGTTTGGCGGTAGCAAAGAACCTATTAAGGTTAGATCGGTTCTATTACGGCCGAAAGGAGTGGGAGCTATAGGTGCCATAATTCATATGGAAGTAGACGGTAGCAAATCATTAACAGACGTAGAATTGCTATCACTGGAGATAGAGATGGAAATTCGTTCTAAAATTTCGAGTATCGAAAGAATTTCAGTCGTTCCTCATCCATTTAGGCCATTATCAGCTAAAGATGCGACTTCCTCTTCGTCAAGCAGACTCAGTAAAATATTCACTAATAACAGAAAGAATAAACTGCCCTCTCTATAGTAGCCTAATAGATAGAACAGAAAGACTGTAACTCCTATGATGAAAGTATGCCCAAATGTAAGTGCTACAGCCAATTCAGATAGAATAACTAAAGAATATAAGAATAGCCATAAAAAGCAGCCACAGATCGGATACGGTTACCATAATCATTAGTATAGAACTTCACACTCATTACTATTGAATAAATGCAAGATTTAGATCCAGATGCTTTATATTGTGTTTATAACGTGCCAATCCTTCAATAAGTCTGCATATGAGATAGTATATAGAATGGGCGCCTTAGACATAAAAGAGGTTATAAATTGCAGCCGAGAATTTCAATTCTAATCTATATCTCTTTTGCGATTTTTCTGATGAATAGATATGGGCTCCTTATATCAAAACAACGGAGAAGTCAATTCACTACATAGTACAAACAAGCTTGTTTGAGATTTGGCATAAAGCAATATACAAATTATTTAATGTGAATATGAGATCAGAAGAAAGGATAATATGACTAACACAAATGATTCGGAGCAAAACGAAGAGATCCATCAAAGGTCAGAGACGGTTCTTGTATTGCAAGGTGGTGGTTCGCTAGGAGCATATGAATGTGGAGTTTATAAATGCCTTTACAGAAACGGAATTAAATTTGATGTCCTTGCAGGTTCCTCAATTGGTGCCTTAAATGCTTCGATAATATGTTCAGCTCAAAATGCAGGTGATGATGTTCCAACACTATTAGAGGATTTTTGGCTATCGGTAGCCGAAGACGCTAGCAGCCTGCCTGAAGCACTACTATCACCATTTTCCACCACATCACGTGACAAAATGATGGCTATATATTCTTCTTTGTATTCAAGTTTTTTTGGTAATCCAAAAGCGTTTCTACCAAAGTGGTTTATGCCTTATTCTCCAGATTATTTCTTACCATATAAATGGACTTACTTGTATGACATAACGCCATTAAAAAAGACCTTGAAGGAGTACATAGATTTTAATGAATTAAAGAAAATGAATGAGAAGAATAATGCAAAAGACAATGACAATGCCATACGCTCTAGACTTATTATAACCTCCACTGATATGCAGAAAGGGGAGCCTGTCATTTTTGATTCTGCTCATATGGATATAGATGTGGACGATATTGTTGCGTGTATTGGATATCCTTTCTATGGTATTAGATGGAGTGAGAAAGATGGGAGACACTTGTGGGACGGGGCATTGCTTACAAATACTCCAATGCTAGAAGTGATAAAACGTTCGCCTCAGATAAATACGAAATTTTATATCGTAGACGTTTTTCCGCGACAACAAAAAAGATCTTCCGTCAAATATGATGGAAGTATGGCATAGAGCTAGGGATATTATATTCATGGACAAAACAGATAAGAATATAGAAATGCTAAAGGTAAATGAAAGATACCTTAATCTATTGAAAAAAATGTATCGCATAATGAAGATTGAAAACGCTAAATTAGATGATAATACAAAGGCCAAACTCAAAGAAATAGAACCAGAATATAATGTACTTATCAAGAAAATCGGAAGATCAATAGAAAAAGTGGTACGCATAGGAAGAAGGGAAACACTTCATTATCTATTAGAAGATGCAGATTTCTCGACTTATAGAATAAAGAAGCTAATGTCAGAAGGTGAAAAAGATGCAGAACATGTCTTGTTAAGAGAAAAGCGACATAATGACTTGTAACATACCTTTACATAGTATATCCGACTGCCTTACCATCTCGCTACATACCATATAGCGATAGATAAAGTATGCAATTGCCTTCCTAGATTGGCGTGGCTTGAAATCAGATTGCAACACATAATATCTATAGTGCGTATAGCAAAAAAGTAAAATGATTGTTCAGCAGGATAAGAAGCAATCCAAATCTATATTTTCTTTCATAAAGCTCTTTTGTTATTTGATTGATAAGAGAATTGATACTCATTCCTTGTCTATCTTGCTGTAATTTTTCAAAATTCTCTGCTTCAAGACGAAATGTTATTGAGCACGTTTTCTCTCTTTGATTTCGTTCTGCTATCTTTCTACACCAAATGAGAATTTATGCATGTTCTATATTGAGTTTTTTACCTGTATTGGGGTCTATTTTTGCTGTCTGATCCACTACTTCTATTCCATGTATTCCACGTATAGTTTTTACAGCTTCATTCACCGCAGCTTGAGCCGCTTCTTCCCATCCTTTATCAGAGCTTCCAACCATTTCCTCTATTTTAGCAACTGAAGTCATTGACTGAGAGGTCATTATTGTTTATAGTCGGTACAGATGAAATTTAAATGCATACTTGCACATACATTGCACATACATGATTCTGAAGAACTATTTCTAATTTAATTTCGATTTCTTTTTTGGGCCAATGACGATTTGGATTTATATTTACCAAATATCAGATTTTGTCTTCATCCCATTGTTTAAAATTAAAACAACATTGGGTATATATGATCACCATCATTTCTCACGCGAAGAAATGTGGTAAAATGAAATGTTCCGTAAATAGCAACATACAATCAAAAATTATTGTCACTTATAGTACTGCTGCTTTAGTTTTAGCATGGAAGAAGCTCTTGTGCTTGCCATACTCAGCATTAGCTCTTCTGCTAGCTTGACTATCTCATCAGCTACCTCGCCTGCCTGCATTTTATAAGACGCTCAGCTTTTAACTCCTGCTTCTCTACATATTCTTATTCTACTTTCTACGATCTGTTTTACTTTAACTGCGCATGGTTCAAAGGTATTTGTATATCTTCTACAACTGTTTTTTATCATATAGTCTAAATTCATAATGAAAAAAGAAATGAGTGAGATTGAAAATGATAAATCAGCATCTGATAGACCAGAAGATAGAGCACAACGGGTAGTAAAATACAATGAAAAGTTCAATGTTCCAGAACAAACTGAAAAAGAAGAAGCAGAAACCCATGAAGATGCACAAATCGAGTATCTAGCAGATGAAAGGGAAATACAAAGAAGGAAGAAGTCAACTTAGTATCGAATTACATTTGATCTACCTTAAATGTAATTCAATATTCAAAAAGCAACGATCGAATAATACATCACTACTTATCAACTGATTTATTATCTATTTGTTGTTGTTAATCTGATGGTTCTCTGTCGTGATCTCTAAACTTGAATACCAGGATATTTTCAGCTATATTGACATTGATATCAGCAACACCAAATGTCTTTCTAAGATGAATATAATTTTTCTTTATAAGATAAATATATTTACTGTCTTGTAGATAGTTTGCAACGAGAAGGAATTACTCTTGGAATTCAAATGTTAACATCGAGCTTGCCGTTTTAATTGAAATATGCTTTTGTAATTTTTCATTAAAGATTGACTCTAATAGTGTCTTGAAGTAAAGCGAATAGTTACTTCCAATATCGTGTTTTAGTACATATTTATGATAGCGTCGCAGATGACTGGTACGATCATTATCTCTAGTATTATTGCTCAGGTGACGGTTCCAACCATCCTTATCTTCTTCTTTACTAATAATATGTCTAAGTTCGATGGCATAATTGTTCATTTGATTTTCCAGCCATGACAAAAATGAATTCATGTCTAGATTCTTATTCCCCTTTTTTTCTTCTTGCGTCTGTCGTTGCTGGTCACTTACAAGTCTAACGGTTTTCAGCAAAGCATTTTTCGCTGTATTCTTAGCCATAGATAGTATTTGTTCCTCACCTAAATTACCAAATAATTCTTTTAATACTGGCCTTGACATAGTCACTATATTTGCATTGGGTTCAATTCTATGCCATTCTAAGTATCTTTTCATTATTTGGTTAATGTAACTGGTTTGACTAACGCCATGGCTTTCAGCTGCTTGACTAATCTGATCTAATGTATCTTCATCCAATTCGAGCTGCATATATTGAGCATTAATAGAATCCTCCCTGCTTTGTGATAGTAAAATATGCTTTTTGGATTCTTTATCGTCCATAGTCAGCCATAATGCATGACCATCCCATTCCCTTACCCTTTCTATGGGAATATGATAATATACCGTACTTACTATGTCCCCCTTCACCACTACCGAATCATTATCTATAGAATGAATGTTGCCGATATGCACACCATTATTTGTATGAACAGATTTGTCAACGATATGTTTTATTAAATAAGGTAATCTTGACGGCTCTGTCATGCTATTGAGTGCTCATAGTTGTTCACAAGGGATAAAAATATGCAGTTTTATATGCACTTATTTGAGATTATTGGCGACCATTACATACAATACAATGCACCATCTAAATGTGTGAAAGACTTTAATTGCTGCGTTTTTTTGCATAGCGTTCTAAAGACAAGGATCTATGGCAGATAAATTAGTCATTTTATTGAATATTAACTTGTTGGTCTAAACCCGTCAAAAACACAGCTGCGATACACACATATCTCAGTATAGCGTTCCAGTTTTTGGCATTGCCTTTACTCACAATGTCTGATCTTTGACTGCATCGTACTCAGATAAGGACATCATAAAGTCAAAACGAGATGCTCTGTGTCACAAAATATCAATCAGATTGAGTTCTTTTGACTTGGGTCAAGCCTTCCTATTTAGCACCAGAAAATTACAATTGGTTGCAACCTTTAATGTAGATATTATAACATTTTTATAATCAAACAAAAATCAACCAATCTGATTTGGGTCCTTCCGCTGACAGCCATTACAATAAACGTAATTCGAAGGCAATAGGTACTACCAGCATAACAACTCGATTGGACAACGATACTATGAGAGATTTAGAAGACGAAGCAAATCAGACTGGAATTGCCATTAGCAATTTGGCAAAACAAGTTCTGACAAACTATACAAGGTGGGATAAGTTTGTATCTAAGGCCGGAATGATACCTGTTGCCAAGGGAGTTATATCAGAGACCTTTGATAGGCTTAGTGAAGATGACATAACGCGCTTGGCAAGCTCAGTTGGGAAGAATGCATTAAAGGATATAATTTTATTTATGAAAGGAAAGGTTGATTTAGATTCTCTCTTTTCATGGCTTGAACTATGGCTCAAAAGGAATTCCACCGCAGGTTTCAGTTACAACGTTCAAGATGGCCTGCACACATGCATTATGAAACATAATATGGGAAAAAAATGGTCATTGTATCATAAGGTGGTATTAGAGATGATATTAAAAGAGATTTTGGGAAAATCATCTATTACGCATGTGCGAACCGATGATAATATTTTAGTGTTTAAATTCAAGGAATAGAAAGACGATAGCGCAATTAACATTGAGAGCAATATATACAATATTACTACAAATAAAAGCCCGCCTGGGTTTTAACAAGAATAGTATGCGATGGCTCTGCCTTTGCTTTTACCTAATCTAAAAGTACAAACATAATTACTCTATCACTCAACATAACAACTATCAACCGGTACGATTATGCCACGTTCACGCTATTAAATTTGAAGGAATGTTTCTCTATAGTTAGATACCATCTTTGAAAAGCTACCACACACAATATTGATTGAATATATACATACACTAGATCTGTCAAGTTTTAGCGGACCAGTAGAAATAGAATAAATTGCATATCGGAGAACTCTCATTTATTGTATTCTAAAGCGAATATCCACTATAATTTCGACTATATTTCTCTGTCATTGGAAGCCAAAGGAAGACAATTTTGTTTGAATACTTGTTCATTAGGACTCCTCCTAAGCCATTGCCTGTCAGAAGACCTATTCTAGCGCATATTTCTTGAATAATTGTCATCATAGGATACTGTGTATGTGTTTTTTAGTTTGGATTCTCTTCTTCTTTCTTTTTTTCTTATCGTTTTTTCAACATCACCATAACTTTATAATATCATCGTCTATCTTCTCTATCTTCATGAGTATCAATCAGATCGACAAAATATAAAAACTGCCATAGCCCAACTGTTATTTCGTATCAGCTCCTAAATACAGTGTCATAATCAAAAGTAGAGGATTTACTTTGTGTGATATAGAGAAGTACCAATTTATTACTGTCATTTGTATTACAAATAGGGCAATTATTATCTACGGGTATTCTGATCTTGTCAAAAAAAGTTGCACACCAATAACAAGTCGCACAAAAGACAAATACTGGAAGTGATTGATTAGAACGATTACCAGCCTCAGATTTTTCTTGTCTTAACACAGTCATCCCACCATTACTATTATTCAATATGCCATACAGCTTGAATAAAAAATGGAAGCACTCGAGTGCACTTGATGCTTAAGTCGGCAACAACGACAGAACATACGTTCTGTTCTTCAATGGTTTTTCCCCTCTTGCATCTTATTTTATTCTATATAGCTTGTAATATGGTCTATGGCGGTTCTAACCGTACAAATGCCTGTTCTGAAATCGAAATAACATCCAAAGTATTATGTGCTCTGTTGGTCCAAGTTCTTGAGTGGATGCATATCTTTTTGTTGTTTCAAGAGATGGTCCTGATGATGGGAAAAATGAATAATAGAAATAATGATAATTATAATGATAGTAAACGTCATGCCACAATTCTGAAGCCTGCGAAAACCACACTACGAACAAAATTCAGATTTATAGCAGACATTTTCGTTGATACAAGCCTGTATTGTACTTCAAATGAGTGCTAAATAATGCTACTGTTTTATATTCAAACTTTCTAATAAACCTCACCATGTGGATAACAAGGCATATCAACAAAATCAGAAAAAGCCACAAACACGGTTATGACAGGAATGTATGCTCTCTATGCAATCAAGTCTGTTACAATACCAAGGATTTGAAAATTCATCTTCAAGGGACCCATGATATTAACAAAAAGCAAAAACGAGAAGCGAAGTTATCTATAGAGAGAAAGTTAAGAATGATAAAACACTAAAATGATTGCTCTATATCCATGAGTTCTACACACATGTTCGTTTCACGAATGTATTCCAAAAAATCGGTAAGTCTGATTGGTAACGCTAACAAGGAATTGCAGCTACCATGATGTGTTCTGTATGTAATATAGATCATAACAAGATAATAACAGACATTACATCTGGGGAGATCGTCTGCAGCATTTGTGGCGCTGTTCTATATGATAAAATGGACGACATTACCAGACCTGAAAAACTAGCTTTTGATTCAGAGGAAAAAAATAATAGAAGCAGAACTGGCATTCCTATCTCTTTGGCAATTGCTGGCATGGGGCTTGCAACTCTTATTTCAAAAAATGACCTAGATGCAAGTGGTCGTCCATTAGATACAGAAGTGCGCGCTATAATGCAAAGACTAAGGACATGGAACTCAAGAGCATATAGTCATGGTCATGATGGGAGAAATTTCATAAAAGCATTTAATGAACTCAATATAATAAAAGACAAGCTTGTCTTATCAGAGGCAGTAGTGGAGAAGGCCGCATATATTTATAGAAAAGCTAGAGATGAAAGATTAATTCGTGGAAGATCAATTTCTGGAATTATGGCAGCCGCTATATATGCTGCATGTAGGGAAGTTGGAAGTCCATATACACTAAAAGAAATTGCTGACGCATCTGGCTCAAAACGTACAGACATCGCAAAAAATTATAGAAAGTTGATAATAGAACTTGACTTAAAATGTCCAAGGGCAGATCCTATGAAGTGTATTTCAAAGATAGCTAACAAAGCAAACTTGAGCGAAAGCACTAAACGTCATGCAATCCAAATTATGAACGAAGTTTCGAAAAGGCAAATAGCCTCTGGAAAAGATCCCACGGCGCTTGCTGCGTCTGTTATTTACACATCATGTTTAAAAACTGGTGAACCTACAAGTCAAATGCGAATTGCAAATGCCTCTGGAGTAACGGTAATGACAATTAGAAAAGGATTCAAAGACGTAAAAAATAAGCTACTTTACTGACCGATCAGCACATGACTTCATACGTAACACAACATCACACTAAAAACAACAATGATAACAAAATTTATTAAACTTTCGGGTGTTTCGATTGCACGCATAATATATCAATGAATATTTTACATATGCTTAGTAAAAACAAGATATCAGGTGATTTGTGGTTTTATATTTTTAATACAAGACCTCTTCAAGACAAGAATGTCAATTTTGATAATACATTAGAATATTAGGGACTCTATATTCGATAATTTATATAATCGTCTCTCTAGTCATATTCAATAACAGTTACCGTTATAGAAGTTGACAATAAACTTTCGGGGATAGAATATTTTCTCTTCTAAATGTGATAGACAATTTTCCATCCATAGGCGATTATGATATATGCAGGAGCATTGTTAGTTTGCACGATAATGCAATTGCTATATCTGGAATAGCAGAAAGCTGAACGTTCGTTGGATATTATGAGAATAAGCAACTAATAACAAGAGCTCAGAATATGTAGCAAAAAGCCGATAGATCTTGTTCTGCTTGTTATTCCTGCCAATATTTTTGTTATCGTAAAAGAATGATCTCGCTTTCACTCTTATTAGTGCTACCTGCAATGATGAAGGGTATATTTGTAGGAAATCCTCGGTGAATATAATCTACTTAAAGATTAGATACATATGACCATTAGTTCTTTGACTTCATAAATGCTATATAACAATATAGATACTGAAAATGCAGGCAAACCGTTAACTGTCTAATATTGTTGTCAAATGTTGTTGTGAAAATAAAGAGTTGACGAATATGATTCTTATTAATCCATTAATAACTTAAAGTATCACTTAAAGTGAAATGATGATGCTACTAGCAGTAGGAGCGGAAGTGAGCCAATCGCTCAATGGCCAATCTTTAGAGTATCTCATAAGGCCCTATGTTGGGTATCTAACATTTGGAATAGACATTGCAGCTGGAATAATCATTGCGATATCTGCTGCTACTGCATTGTTTGCATTCTTTAGGATATTACGTAAATCGCCCATGGAGCAAACTCAAGAGAAAGAGACTATTAGACTGCGTCTAGCAAGGGGATTATTGCTAGCATTAGACTTTGAAGTGGGAAGCGACATCCTGAAAACTATTCTTGTTCCATCAGCGAGTGAACTATCTATACTGGCAGTAGTAGTAGGTATAAGAATAGTTCTTAGCTGGTCGTTATCAAAGGAAATTGATAGGCATAATGTTGATCTCTTAGGGAGTGGTAAGCAACCAATTGCAGAAAGACGATGATCATCTTCTCATATGCCATGAAGAACGGACCGAAAAATAGAATGAAGTTATGATAGCTGCAATTAAGTGTATATATAAGGAGAAGAATAATGAATGTTTGTGTTCAGAGATGACCTGAGTGTCATCATTCATACTATTATCCACACTTTCTGATGCTCAGAGCATTATTTCAATAATCACCTCAATCATCGATACATTTGCAATAGCTGTGATTGCAGTTACCATTTTTACAACTATACTGCCATTGTTAAAAAATACAACGTCATCTTTACTTTTCTACAGCAAATCACCTCCAGACAAACAAAGTGCAGCAGAGAACTATGCCTTAAAGAGAAGAGTATTAATAGATAACTTTATCAAAGGACTACTTTTAGCACTGGAACTAGAATCAGCAAATGCAATTTTGAAAATGGGTGTTTTTACCTCTAGCCTAGTAGGAATTTCTATCACATCGTCATCTAGCTCCTTTAGCATCAATAACTTCATATTTTTCGTAGGAATATTGTCAGTTAGAATAGTAATCAATCAGACACTTCGAAGATCAAAATAAAATTTAGAGAAAACAAACTTATGCTTTTCATAGTTCTTTGCTTAATAGGATTGGTTATATATGATATGAAAATTTGCGTTTCATCATAAATATCAATGACCTTGCCACCGGGTTCTCTTATTAATCTTTAGATCTCTGTCGTTATGACTCTTATCCCATTTAGAGAATAGATCAAATCCCACGCCAATTGATTCAGGTGTCTCAAGCCATATATCCAGAGGATGATATTCACATTATCTAGGTCATACTTTATGCTATCCGTATTTAATAAACCAAGCTTGTTCGAGCTTCTGGAATTGGATAAAGTCTGAAGTACTTTTAGGCAGAACCCATTATTTCTGATGTATAGCTATGATCTTACAGTTTAGATATGACTAAGTGGTGCTCGAGGACCTCGACGGTGAGGGACTGCTACCACCGCTTGTGGTAGTGCTAGAAGAAGCAGCAGTAGCAGCAGGAGTAATTCCCTTAGCTGTATCAAGACAGTTTGTAACTACTTTGTGTGTGAGGCCTTCTGTTGACTTGTTTGCTGTGTTTATGCAAGCTACGAATGAGCTTAGCTCCTTTTTAGTTAATGCGTTAGGACTGGCTGTGGTAGCGGAAGAGGAGGAAGAAGTACCACCGATGGCAAATCCACCGCCTAAACTGCTTTTAGCACCACTACCACTACTACTACCTTTTTTGTCTGAAACTGCAAGTGCAGTATAAGAGTGGTTAAAGCCGCTTGTGATTACAAGTGTTAAAGCTATTAGAGATACCGCTAGTATGATACTAGTACAATTTTTGGTATTTTTATGCGACATAGGAAGACACCACAATATAACTTTATTTTAGTATTCCTTAACCCTGTTATGTAGTAATATTCTTTAACTTTGTTAGAACGCAGTAGCGCCCTGACGTAACCACAGTTGAGTAAGCATAAAAAATGATCCAGATACGCAATCAATATCATTCATTAAAAAAGGAAGAATTTTGACATGTCCAACATACATCTACATTTAAGGATGTAGTAGCCTTAATGTAACGCTATTAACATACGTTGTCCTACTAATGATATAAAGCAGAATAGTAAAAAAAACAAGCATTCCTATAGTAATTAGAGTATGACATCATAATTTCGGCTTGTACACTAGTTCAATTGTTTGCGAGCCAAAGAATGCTGATCTCTAGCTAGCGAGAAATAAACTGTGGGTGTAAGTAGATTGATTCAGATAAGAAACTAGCAACTACTGCTCTTAATTATTGTTAATGTTTTGTCACTATATTCAAAGGTATTTACTATTAGTATGCACTTATTCGTATAGAATCTCTTCCTTTGAACTAATATAACTCCGGAAACCTTTAGTTGTATGTAAATTAGTAATGGGAACTGCACCGTGGCAACATTATAATGTATAATAATAAAAAAGAGGAGGAGCTTGGTTTCTTATATGCATTCGAAAGACATTATTATCTAGTGACTTTTGTCGTACGTACATGTATTTTGTATTTTTTGTACGTGTTCTCCTTTATGGAATAGATCTGCTATACAGTTTACCTTCTAAAGCTAGCTTGTACATTTCAGCTACATATGGATTCTTTGCAGGTGTTTCTGCACCCAATTCTACCAGACGTGCATATACTCTTACTACGTATGCAAGAGCACCCATAAAGGCCACTACT